>LVAZ01000490.1 GCA_001603055.1 Victivallales bacterium Lenti_02 | reverse complement strand
GCGCAGCTCTTCGGAAACACTCATGGTCGCCGCTCCTGTGGCTGGTTGATGGCAAATCCCCATACCATGCCCGTCCGGCCCGCCGATGCCAGCGGTCCCCCCTTGATTTCGCCCGCCCGCAGGGTTCATTACCGTATGGTTTTCGCCGTTCCAGCCAACCCCGGACGCCCATGACTTCCCCCGCCACGCTCACGCCCGCCATGCGCCAGTACATGGAGGCGAAGCGGGATCTTGCCGAGGGCACGATCCTGCTGTTCCGCATGGGCGATTTCTACGAACTCTTCTTCGACGACGCCAAGCGCGCCGCCCCGATGATGGACGTGGTCCTCACCCAGCGGGCGGGCGTGCCCATGTGCGGCGTGCCCTACCATGCCATCCAGACCTACGTGGCCCGCCTGCTCGAACAGGGCGCCAAAGTCGCCATCGCCGAGCAGATGGAGGACCCCAAACTCGCCAAGGGCCTGGTCAAGCGCGCCGTCACCCAGGTCATCACCCCCGGCACCGTCCTCGACGACAGCGTCCTCTCCGCCGGCAAAAGCAATTTCCTGGTCGCCCTGGTCGGCCACCGCGAGCGTTTCGGCTTGGCTCTGCTCGATTTCAGCACCGGCGACTTCCGCGTCACCGAACTGGCCAGCCAGAGCGCCCTCGAAACCGAGCTGCACCGCCTCCAGCCCGCCGAATGCCTCGTCTCCTCCGGCCAGTACGGAGACTGGGAGAAGAACGGTTTCCCCGACGGGCCCCGGCGTATGGTCTGGACCCCCGTCGAGGACTGGCAGTTCGACCGGGAGATGGCCGACGAGAACCTGCGCCGCCATTTCGGCGTCGCCTCGCTCGATGGTTTCGGCTGCCGGGGCCTGCATCTGGCGGTGAGCGCCGCCGGCGCCGTCCTCGAATACGCCCGCACCAGCCTCCGCCGCGACGCCGCCCACGTCACCAGCCTGCAAACCTACCAGACCGACGACGGCCTCATCCTCGACCGCATCTCCCAGCGCAACCTCGAACTGGTCGAGCCCATCTTCCGCGACGCCAAAAACGCCACCCTCCTCTCCGTCCTCGACCAGACCGTCACCCCCATGGGCGGACGCTGTCTGCGCGAGTGGATTCTGCGCCCCCTGCGGGACGTGGCCGCCATCAACGAGCGCCTCGATGTGGTCGAGGCCTTCGCCCACGACGCCCTGCTGCTCGGCGAACTGCGCGAGGCCCTGGCCAGCGTCCGCGACCTCGAACGGACCATCGTCCGGGTGAACGTGGGCAACGCCAACGGCCGGGACCTGACGGTTCTCCGCACCGGTCTCGAACAGATTCCCGGCCTCCGCGCCATTCTCCGCCATGTGGACACGGCCCTGGTCGCCCGGCTGGCCGAGGACTTGGTCGAGCTGCCCGAGATCACCGGCCTCATCGCCCGCGCCATCGTCGACGAGCCCCCCCTCGCCATCCGCGAGGGCGGCCTCATCCGCCCCGGCTACCACGCCGGCCTGGACGAGCTGCGCAGCGCCGCCACCGAGGGCAAAAACTGGATCGCCGGCTTCCAGGCCAAGGAGCAGGAACGGAGCGGCATCAAATCCCTCAAGGTCCGCTTCAACAAGGTCTTCGGCTACTACATCGAGATCACCCGCAGCAACCTCGAACACGTCCCCGACGACTACCTGCGCAAGCAGACCCTGGTCAACGCCGAACGCTACATCACCCCCGAACTCAAGGAGATCGAGGACAAGGTGCTGGGTTCGGAGGAGAAGAGCAAGGCCCTCGAATACGAACTGTTCCAGGAAATCCGCGCCCAGGTGGTCGAGTCCACCGCCCGCATCCAGGGCATCGCCCGCGCCCTGGCCAGCCTCGACAGCCTCGCCTCCCTCGGCTTCGTCGCCAGCCGCCACGGCTATCACCGGCCCACCGTGGTCGAGGCCCCCGTCCTCGATATCCGCGACGGCCGCCACCCCGTCCTCGACGCCAACCTCAAGGACGAGCGTTTCGTCCCCAACGACACCCTGCTCGACACCGTCCGGAACCAGCTCGCCATCATCACCGGCCCCAACATGGCGGGCAAATCCACCTACATCCGCCAGGTGGCCCTGCTCACCATCATGGCCCAGATGGGCAGCTTCATCCCCGCCGAGACCGCCGTCATCGGCCTCGCCGACCGCATCTTCACCCGGGTCGGTGCCGCCGACGACATCTCCCGCGGCCAGAGCACCTTCATGGTCGAGATGGTCGAGACCGCCAACATCCTCAACAACGCCACCCCGCAGAGCCTCATCATCCTCGACGAGATTGGCCGGGGCACCAGTACCTTCGACGGCCTCAGCCTCGCCTGGGCCGTCGCCGAATACCTCCACGACACCCCCGCCGTCAAGGCCCGCACCCTCTTCGCCACCCACTACCACGAACTCACCGAACTCCAGCTCACCAAAACCGGCGTGGCCAACTACAACGTGGCGGTGAAGGAGTACGGCGACAAAATCATCTTCCTCCGCAAAATCCTCCCCGGCGCCACCGACAAGAGCTACGGCATCCACGTCGCCCGCCTCGCCGGGCTCCCCCGCGAAGTCATCCGCCGCGCCGGCGAAGTCCTCGACAACCTCGAAGCCAACGAACTCGGCGAAACCGGCAAGCCCAAACTAGCCAAATCCCGCAAGCCCAAGCCCGAGCCCGGCGGCCCCGAGCAGCTCCTCTTCGACTTCTAGACAGAGGTCGGGCAGAGCGAAGGAAAGTGTTGGCTGGCAAAGACTCGATTTCAACCTGTCGCTGGTCGCTAATCTCAATTCACGGGGGAATCTTGCATGAAGAGGGAGAAACGCCTGGATCACTCCTTCGGGATAGTCGAGGAGAAGCTCAGTGAAGCGGAGTTCTTCCTTGATTCTCTTCGGGCTTCGGGCAGGCTCCAACCAGAGCCGCGTTATTTTTTCAGCGCGTTCGTCTCGGCGGCCCGTAGCGTCACCGATGCGATTCGGGCAAGCCTAGTGGATACGCCGAGTTTCGATGCATGGTATGCGAATGCCATGGGTGCCTTGACAGCGGATCCGCTGACCAAACACTTCGCGGAGATCAGGAATAAGGTCATACACACAGGCGACAACCCACTCAACCGCGTGCCACTGGAACACCTGCGAGAGGATCTCGCCCGTCAACAACAGAAAGGACCTCACTCACACGTCCTAGTGTTGCCAGCGGGCTGTCAGGCAGACGGGAAGACTGTGTTGGCTGATGCTGTGGAGATCTGCACGACCTACTTCATATCCCTTGTATCGCTTGTCTACAACTGCTATCTGGAGTTCAAGACAACCGTTGATCCCCGTTGGTACTATACGAAGAGTAACTTCACACGGCGGAATCTGACCCTAAAGGATGCCGTGTCTGAACTGGGTTTCCCACCAGCATGGGCCTCATGTGCGCCTTCCGAAGATGCTGCGTGGAGAGTGTTGCGTTCCCAGCAGCCCCCCTGTCTACTGAATGGCTTTTTCGACAGGTACCTAGGCCAGACAATTCGTGACCCGGATGAAGACGATGAGCAAGGGGCAGGGCCGAACTGAGAGCAGGGGACTTGCTTTCGCATCGGACTCTGCAGGATGCGGTACCTGGGGGGCTGGCTTTGGCTATCGACGACGCCAATGGTGTGATTGTTCGTAGTCCAGGTTTCAGCCTGCGGCGTTGGAATTGCGCTGGAAAGGCACAGGCTGAAGCCTGGACTACGAACGGGGAAATGCTCCGTACAGCCGGTCCGCCGTTTGCTTGGTCTCGGGGAACACGATGAACAGTGAAGTGGCCCCCATGTCAAGAAATGTGGATCAACACGCACTGACCTGCGGAACCCCAAGCCCAAGCCCGAGCCCGGCGGCCCCGAGCAGCTCCTCTTCGATTTCTAGCGGCAACCCTCCCGGCGGGAAGATGGACGGGATGGACGCCATGGACGGGATGGACGTTATCCCGAGCGCACGGGGAACGGCAGTATTCCGCTGGTTTCTAGATGCCGCCGTTGGGCTGATAGCGCATCCAGCCGGTGTTGCTGGTGTTCGTGATGCCGATGACCGAATCGGCGTGGCCGTCGATGTAGGCCATGCACGCGCGGTTGGTGTGGCGGTAGTCCGGGGGGATGCAGTCCCGGATGTAGGCATAGCCGGCGCGGGCTTCGCGCCCGTCGCCGCAATAGTAGGTCTGCGAGGGGTACTTGATCCGCATCACCTTGGAGGAGGCACCCCAGTTGCGGACCCCGCCAGCCCCGTCGGAGCTGCCGTAGGTTTTGGTCAGCTCGCAGTTGCGGAGGTAGCTGACCGGTTCCCGCTCGCCGGGACTGGCGTGGGTGTCCTCGATGTAGTCGGCGGTGCGGGAGGGGCAGAGCCAGACCTGGTCGTTCTTGGCATAGTCGTTCACCCGATACCACCAGACTCTGGAATAGTCGGGCGAGGTGGCGTAGTTCAAGGGGGCGAAGGTGCCGTTGTTATCGTCCCAGTACATCTGGGCGCTGAGCACGATCTGCTTGAGGTTCGAGACGCAACTGATGGCGCGGGCCTTCTCGCGGGCCTGCTGCAAGGCGGGCAGCAGCATCGAGGCGAGAATGGCGATGATGGCGATGACGACGAGCAGTTCGATGAGTGTGAAGCGGCGTTTCATCACGGTTCCCTTTTCGTTTGCACTTCCACGAAGCCGGATCGTGTCGAGCAGGCGACCCTCGGTGTCCGCGATATTGGAACACTCACATGAAGATATTCACATTTTCTTCGCAAACAAGCATGACAGCCACGCATTCCTGCAACTTTTTCCGTGTGTATTTCCCCCGTCCATTCCTGCGGTTCCGGGAGGAAAAGCCATGCCGCCGGGGTAGAGTAGGCCCTGTTCTGCCAAGCCTTTGGCCGCTTGTCTCTGACTTCTACCCCCTCTTTCCGGAAGGGCTCTCACGGAGGCACGGAGGCACGGAGGAAAGACGGAGGAGGAGTGAACCCGAATGGGGGGTTGTCGCCGCCCGGCGCTTGGCTGACCGGCAGCGGCCTCCCTCCTGCCCATGTTTTTCTTCCCCCTTCCGTGCCTCCGTGCCTCCGTGCCTCTGTGAGAGAAAAACTTCCGGCATTTCCGATCCTGCTACTGGCATCTCTTCGCCCCCCATTCCAACTCCTGCCCATATTCTTCCTCCCCCTCCGTGCCTCCGTGCCTCTGTGAGAGAATAAACTCCCGGCATTTCCGATCCTGCTACTGGCATCTCGTCGTCATCCCAGTATTGGTAAGGAGAAGCTGAATGACGACGAGATGGCCAGCCATATGGTGGCAAAGTTATTCCGGAGAGACGCGGAGATGGACGAGAACGAGATCGGGACAATTATCGTCGATTGCGCCATCGCCCTGCATCGCGACCTGGGGCCGGGACTGCTCGAAACCGTCTACGAGGTAACTCTGGCGCGAGCGCTGGAACGTCGCGACCTCCATGTGGACCGGCAGGTGCGGGTTCCTATCGAGTATCAGGGCGTGATTTTTGAGGAAGGGTTCAGAGCGGACTTGGTCGTGGAAGGAAAGGTGATCGTGGAGCTGAAATCCGTGGAGCGGGTGACGCCCGTACACAAAAAACAGCTCCTGACCTATCTGAGTCTATCCGGACTCAGGCTCGGCTACCTGCTCAACTTTGGCGAGGCATTGATGAAGGACGGAATCACCCGGACGATCAACGGCTACCTTGATCCATTCCCCCCAAATCCGTAACACCGGGCTCTCACGGAGGCACGGAGACACGGAGGAAAGACGGAGAGGGGGTGAATCAGAACGGGGGGGGGCGTCCCGGCGCTTGGCTGGCCGGCAGCGCTCTCCTGTCTTCCTCCTCCCCCTCCGTGCCTCTGTGTCTCCGTGAGAGGGAAAGGGATTTCCGTTCCCCTCAAATCCGTAACACCGGGCTCTCACGGAGGCACGGAGACACGGAGGAAAGACGGAGAGGGGGTGAATCAGAACGGGGGGGGCGTCCCGGCGCTTGGCTGGCCGCCAGCGCTCTCCTGTCTTCCTCCCCCCCTCCGTGCCTCTGTGTCTCCGTGAGAGGGAAAAGGATTTCCCTCCATCCCGGCCATTCCTGCGGTTCCGGGAGGAAAACCCGAGGCGCGGGAATAGAGTAGGCTCTTTCCCGCCACCCTTGGAGAACCGCCATGCCCTACGTCATCAGCGCGCTGCATTTCGCCTGGGATACCGCCGGGGAATGTCTGGACCGGGCCTTGGGGGAGTTCGGGTTGGATGGGGTGGAGCTATCGCTCCATGCCAGCCACCGGCGGCCCCATTGCACCGAGGCGGATTTGGCGTGGCTGGCGGAGTCGGCTCCGCCGGGCGCGCATCTCTCCGCCCACATCTGGGAGAATCTCGCCCAGCTTGGGCCGGAACGGAGCGCGGCCGCTTTGCGGGGCTGGCTCCCCGTCTGCCAGCGGGTCGGCATTCGCAATCTCATCATCCACGGGGGCAGCCATCCCGACCAGCGGGAGGGCATCCGTCTCACCCGCCAGACCCTGGCCGCCGTCCTCCCCGAATTCGAGCGGGCCGGGGTGGTGCTGAATCTCGAAAACCACTACGCCTATACCTACCGCAATTGTCAGGAGCTGTTCAGCGAGGTCTGGGAGTTCCGGCAGGTGCTCGATCTCGACAGCCCCTCCCTCCGCTGCTGCTTCGACACCGGGCACGGCAACATGACCAAAAATGGGGTCGAGCTGATCCGCGAACTCGCTCCCTGGCTGGCCTATGTCCATCTGGCCGACAACGGCGGCATCGACGACGACCACTGCGGCTTCCGCCGGGGCACCACCGACTGGGACGGCTACCTCGCCGCCCTGCGCGAGGTGGGTTTCGCGGGAACCTACTGCGTCGAGTTCCCCGTCCGCGACGATCAGGCCCCCTTCCGCCAGTGTCTCCGCGAGCTGCGCGGGGAATGACCGGCTCTTTTCCCGCCCGCCCAACCTGCGGCAACTGGCAGGCGGGGATATATTGTCCCGTAAACAGTCCCGTACCTTGTCAACCCATGTCGCCTTCAGGAGACACCACCATGCTTCCGACGGTTGATTTCTGCGGCCTCAAAATGACCCGCCTGCTGATGGGCGCGAACCCGATTGGCGGCTTCAGCCACCAGAACAAGCAGCGCGACGCCGAAATGGTCGCCTACCACACTCCCGAGCGCATCCAGGAAGGCTGGGCGCGCGCCTGGGCGGCGGGCATCAACACCTTCGTCACCAACAACGAAACCCCCCACGTCATCCAGGCCACCGAGAAGTACATCGCCGAAGGCGGCCCCATGCAGTGGGTCGCCCAGGTCAGCTTCCGCACCCTCGGCACCATGCAGAAGGCCATCGACCAGGCCGTCCAGATCGGCTGCAAGGCCATGTATTTCCACGGCGCGCTGACCGACAACCTCTTCCTCGAACGGGACGAGAAGACCCTGCGCGAATGGGTCGCCTACGCCAAGGACAAGGGCATTCCCGTCGGCGTCGCCGCCCACGCCCCCGCCTCCCACTACTGGGTGAACGATCTCGACCTCGTGGACTTCCACACGGTCTGCTTCTTCGACTGCGGCAGCGTCCACAACAAGGCCGGCGAGAAGTTCCATCTCGGCGACGTGTTCGAGGCGGTGAAGTGCATCCAGACCATCCAGAAGCCCTGCATCGGCTACAAGATCATGGGGGCCGGCCGCATCGACGCCGCCATGGCTTTCCAGTATGCCTACAGCAACATCAAGCCCGGCGACGTGGTGAACGTCGGCATGCACCGCGGCGACAAGGACGGCATCATCGAAGAGAACGTGGCCCTGGCCGAGAAGTTCGCCACCGCCCAGTAGGAAAACCAGCCCATGCCCGAGCCCGCCGTCCCATTCCCGATTTCCCGCGCCGAATTGGACTGGCGGCTCGGTCGTCTGCGGGCCGCGCTGGACGCCACCTCGCCCGAGTGGCGTCTGGCGGCGGTCATGCAGCCGGTGAATCTCTACTACCTCACCGGCACCATGCCGAACGGGTTGCTGCTGCTGCCGCGCGACGCCGAGCCTGTGCTCTTCGCCCGCCGGGCCTACTCGCGGGCCGTCGAGGAAAGCGCCTTTCCCGACATCCGCCCCATGCGCAGTTTCCGCGACGCGGCCGCCGCCCTCGGCAGCGTGCCCGAGACGATCCATATCGAGCGGGAAGCCATTCCCGTCGCCCATCTCGAACGCTTCGCCAAGTATTTCCCGGCCCGGGAATTCGCCGGGCTCGAACGGGCCATCGGCGCGGCCCGGGCGGTGAAGAGTCCTCTGGAACTGGACCTGATGACCCGCTGCGGAGACATCCACCGCCGCGCCTTCGAGGAAACCCTCCCCCGGCTGCTCCGCTACGGCATGAGCGAGGCCGAACTCGGCACCGAACTGCTTGCCGCCATGCTCGCGGACGGGCACGACGGGGTCTGCCGCATCGCCATGTTCGGCGGCGAGCTGTTCCTCGGCAGCATCTGCTTCGGCGAGAATTCGCTGGTGACGAATCCCTTCGACGGGCCGGACGGAGTCCGCGGCTTCGGCCCCGGCGTGCCCGTCTTCGGCAGCCGCGAGCGGCGGCTCCGGCCCGGCGATCTGGTCTTCGTCGACTGCGGCTGCTGCGTGGCGGGCTACCACACCGACAAGAGCATCGTCTTCTCCTGCGGCGAACCCGCCCCCGAGGTCCGCTCCGCCCACGCCCGCTGTCTGGCCGTGCAGAACGCCGCCGCCGCCCTGCTGAAACCCGGCGTTCTCGCCTCGGCCGTCTACGAGGCCACCGTCGGCCAGCTCGACGACGAGTTCCGCAAGCACTTCATGGGCTACGCCGACCAGAACGTGCGCTTCCTCGGCCACGGCATCGGCCTCCACATCGACGAACTGCCGGTGCTGGCCAAGGGCTTCGACGTCCCCCTCGAAGAACACATGACCATCGCCCTCGAACCGAAGAAGGGCCTCGCCGGCATCGGTCTGGTGGGCACCGAAAACACCTACGTCGTCACCTCCGAGGGGGGCAGGTCCCTCACCGGCGGCGAAACCGAGCTGCCCGTCGTCCACCCCGCCTGAGCGGGCTACGGCGCGACAGGTTCGGCAGGCTGGAGCAGGGGCTGGTCGAGGAGCATCTCCCCGGCGGCGTTCCACACCTTGAGGTGGCCGGCCACCAGCCCGTCGCGGTTGAAGAGCACCTGGTAGCGGCGCTGCTGGACCGGGTCTTCCAGCTCGACGCCGTCCTGGGCGTCGGTCTGGACCAGCTTGGTCGGCAGCAGGGCGGCGAGGGATTCCGGACCGACCTGCATGACATGCAGGAAACGGGTCTTCTCGCCGTCTCCGGCGGGCGACACCTCCAGGCGGTAGCGGCCGTACTGGTTGCCGGGCAGGGCCAGCCGCTTCTCCTGGTCGAACATCTCCCAGTTCCGGCCGTTGGTCCAGTACTCCTTGCCGGGGCCGCCGATCACCTCGTGGTGGGCGGCTGCGGGCAGGAGAGTTTGCACCAGCATGGCACCCTCCTGGTTTTTGGCCTGGTACAGCCCCGGAGCCAGCGCGACCGGCTCGTTCTGGGTGTGCCAGAGCCAGACCTTCTGCTGGTCCGGCTGCACCGAAGTCACCCGGTCGTAGACCACGAAGCAGTCCGGGGCCAGATAGACGAACTGGCGGATGGCCTCGCGGCATTTCTCCTTGGCATAGCAGCGGGTGGCGTCCCCGCCGCTGACCACATGGTAGGGGGACTGCTCGAAGCCGAGGTTGACGGCCTTGAGCCGGGCGTTCTGGCCGCCGTCGCTGAAGAAGGTCTCGGTGATGCGCGGGGCATTGGCGGGGTACCAGTGCCGGGCCAGGGGCTCGTTCTCCGTGCGGATCAGGATGCCGTTGTGGGCGATGGTCTGGGGGTAGTAGAGCAGATGGTGGGGGACGTCGTCGCGGGTGCCGGTGTCGAGGGCCTGGAACCCGTGCTTGTAGATGATGAAGGTGTTCTCGTCGAAGTGCTGATGCCCCTCGTTCTTGGCCCCTCCCTTGAACGAGGCGTAGGTGGCGCCGGTCCCGAAATCCGAGCGCATGTTGACCATGCCGAAGGAGGGGAAGAAGGCGGCCAACTCGCCGCTGCCGAGAATGGCTTCGGGCTGGTCGACGGTCGCGGTCTCGTCGAACCCGGTGAGCAGGAAGGCGGTGAAGGGGAAGCTGCCGACCTGGAGGGCACGCTGTCTTTCGGGCAGGATGGCCATCAGGGCGCGGGCGAGGCGGGCGCGTTCGGGGAATTCCTCGCCGTAGAAATGGATGGCCTGGGCCAGATGGGTGTACATCAGCCCCGTCGAGATGACGTTGTCCCGGTGGTTGCCGTCGCCCCAGCCGAACTCGTAGAGGCGGCCGTCCATGCCGTGGATGCACATCCAGTTGAAATAGTTCGCGTAGTCGCTCATGTGCGTCCAGTGGCGGCGGCCGTCGATGCCGCAGGCGGAGCGCAGGGAATGGAGGAAATTGTAGCTGGCCCAGGGGTAGGCGCCGAAGGTGTAGCCGCTACAGGTGGAAATCAGCACCCCGCTCCCCGCCGAGACCTCGTCCCGGCGATTCATCATCGCCACGGAAATGCGGTAGCCCTTGGTCAGCAGCTCCTCGGCCAGGGCATCGTCCACGCCGGCCCGGTAGCCGACCAGACCGCCGTACCAGCGCAGGGCGGCCTCGCCGTAGAAACCGGTGTCGATGCCGCCGCCGTTGCACTGGTACCCCGGCTTCTCCATGTGGGCCACATACTGGAGCAGGGGCAGGAGAATCTCGCTGCGCTCGGCGGGGGTGAGGGTGTCGTGCAGCCAGTCGTAGGCCGCGAAGGCGCAGATGCGCGAGTAGTTGTACCAGTTCGACATGATCCGCGAATGCTGGGACAACTGGCAGAACTTCACATGCAGGCGCAGGTAGGCGATCGCCTTGGCCCGGTAGGCCTCGTTGCCGGTGAGCAGCCAGGCCAGGGCGCAGGCACTGGCCTCGATGCCCCCGTCGGTCTTCACGCCGTACTCGCAGGTGTTCTGATTGCCCCGGTTGCGGATGAAGACCATCCGCCCCTCCTCGTCCAGCTTCGCGTACTGCGGATTGATCTCCAGCTCTTCGCCGGGCTGGTAGCCGTCCACCCGCTTGAGCAGGGCATCGAGATGGGGCTTGGCGGTGCCCCGCGCATAGTCGCGCATGCCCGGCAGCATGTCGGCGTTCACAAACAGCCGGGGACGGTCCGGCCGGATACCGGCAACCATCTCGGCGAAGGCGGGCGGCGGCAGCGGCTCGGCCAGAGCGAGGCCCACGGGCAGACAGAACAGCAGCGGTGTGAGCAGGCTGGCGGTCATCGGGAATTTCCTTTTCCTCGTAAACGGATAGACGATACCCCGCTATCTGCCTACAGTACAACCATTATCCCCGGATGCCCGGATTTTCGCCATTCCGGCGGGAGTTTCCGGGGAACCCGCGCCGAGGAGCTGGCCATGAGAAGCGGATGGTGGACGTTGCTGCTGGCGGCGGTCTGCGCCGGCTGCCTGAGCGCAAACCAGAAGAAAACGACAACGGAAGCAGGTGCCATGAACCTCCAGGATGCCTACCGGAATCTCCGTTTCCCCCAGTCCAGCTACGGTGGGGAGGAACCGCGTCCGGACTGGTGGCGCTGCCGGCCCGAGGAGATCGTCGCCGTCTGCGAATCCGTCCGCCGCGGCAAGGCCAGGGTGGTCGCCCGCACGGCGGCGGGTTTCCCGGTCTACGCCGTCTTCTACGGGGAGTTCGACGACGCGCCGCGCCCGAGCAACTGGTCGGCGGCAGGCTCCTCCGGCAGCTACAAGAGCTACTACGGCCAGCCGGAAAAGCAGACCATCGTCTGGGCGACCGGCTTCCACGGTGCCGAACCCGAGGGCGTGGTGGCGACCGTGAACCTGATCCAGATGCTCGAAACCGGCCAGGACTTCCGTGCCCGTTCCTATCCGCGCATCCTGGAATTGCTGGAGCAGTACCGGATCATTTTCCTCCCCTGCGTGAACATGGACGGCCGGGCCATCTCCCCCGATCACCTCAAGGGCACCGACAAGGTAACCTTCCGCAAGGCCTGCCAAGGCGAATGGCCGGACGGACGGCCCATCGAGTGGCGGGAGAGCAAGGAGCACTTCCCCCTGCCCCTGGACCGCGTCAAGCACCCCGGCGGCTATCCCAACGCCGACGGCTACAACATCATGCACGACGCCACGCCGGGCAACATCCGCACCGCCGAGGCGCGGGCGATGCTGGAACTGATCGAGCGTTACGGCGCGGATTTCTTCTTCAATGGCCATTCCTGCGAAGGCAAGCCGTTCATGATTATGCCCTCCGAAATCAGCTACCAGGTCCTCGTCCAGCGCGGTCTGGACCTGGCCGACGAGATCAACGGTCGTCTGGCCGCCGCCGGCCTGCGCGAGGGCAAACCCAATAAGGTCGCCAGCCGCACGCTGAACTTCAACAACCTCGTCCCCCTCACCAGCGGCGGCCTGGCAATGAGCCTGGAGTGCAATTCGTGGGCGGAGAGCTTCGACGACATGGTCGAGTCGAACTTCATCGCCCTCGAAACCATCCTCGAATCCGGCCTGCAGAAACCCCTCGCCGACCGCGAAGCCATCCTGCGCGGGCTGGAATAGGCCCCGCCACAGCGCTCCAAGAGCAGGCTAAAGCCTGTACTACAAACGGGTTATGGATGCACGGCATTTCGTTCGTAGTCCAGCCTTTAGGCCGCTAACCGCTCCAAGAGCAGGCTAACGCCTGTCGCGGGCAACTTAGGAATGCCCCATATTTGGCCTGATTGAGTGTACCGGAACCGGCC
>LVAZ01000489.1 GCA_001603055.1 Victivallales bacterium Lenti_02 | reverse complement strand
TTGGTTCCGCTGGCGGCTGGCGCCCGCTTCTCCGGGTTGCCCTGCTGCTCGTTCTGCTGTGGCTGCCGCTGGCCGGGGCCAGTCAGCGGGTGCGGGTGGGGATGTACCAGAACCGGCCCAAGGTGGGGACGGACGAGGCGGGCCGCCCCGAGGGGATTTTCGTCGATGTGCTCGAGGACATCGCCCAGCGGGAGGGGTGGACGCTCGAGTATGTGCCCGGCACCTGGGGGGAGGGGCTCGACCGGCTGGCGGCGGGCGAGATCGACCTGATGCCCGACGTGGCCCACAGCCAGGCGCGCGAGGTCCTCTACGCCTTCCATCGGGAGCCCCTGCTTTCCGACTGGTTCCAGATCTACGCGCGGCAGGGCAGCGGCATCCGCTCCCTCCTCGATCTGGACGGCAAGCGGGTCGGCGTGCTCGAACGCTCGGTGCAGCAGGAGGCCTTCGAGAAGGCCCTGTTCGGCTTCAACGTGAACACCCGGGTGGTGACGTTCCCCGACTACCGCAACGCCTTTGAGGCCGTGGTCGGCGGCGAGTTGGATGCGGTGATCACCAACCGCTTCTACGGGGTCGGCCAGATGCGGACGCTGAAGATCGAGGACACGGCCATCATCTTCAGCCCGACCCGGCTGTTCTTCGCGGCCCCGAAGACCGGGCGGGAGGCGCTGCTGGCCGCCATCGACGAGCATCTGGTGCGCATGAAGGAGGACAAGGGCTCGGTCTACTACCAAAGCCTGCGGCAGTGGACCTCCGAGGAGGTGGTGGTGCATGTGCCGAAATGGCTCAAGGGCCTGGGTTGGGGCCTGGGCGCCCTGTTGTTGTTCAGTCTGTTCTGGAGCCTGCTTCTGGAGCGCCAGGTGGCCTTCCGCACCCGGCAGCTCGACGCGCGCAACGCGGAGAACGCCAAGCTGTACGAGCAGGTGCGCGAGCATGCCGCCCAGCTCGAGGCGCGGGTGGAGGAACGCACCCGCGAGCTGGCCGAGATGAATCGGGAACTGCTTCAGGCCAAGGAGGCGGCCGAGTCGGCGGACCGCCTCAAATCCGCCTTTCTGGCCACCATGTCGCACGAGCTGCGCACGCCGCTCAACTCGATCATCGGCTTCACCGGCATTCTGCTCCAGGAACTGGCGGGACCGCTGAACGCGGAGCAGGCCAAGCAACTGCGCATGGTGCAGGGCAGCTCCCGGCACCTGCTCGCGCTCATCAACGACGTGCTCGACATCTCGAAGATCGAGGCGGGCCAGCTCACGGTGGTCCGTGAATCCTACAATCTCCGGCAAACCATCGAGCAGTCGGCCCGGACGGTGGCCCCGGCGGCGGAGCAGCGCGGGCTCTATCTGCGCACCGAGATCGCCCCGGATATCGGCGATTCGGTCGGCGACCAGCGCCGCGTCGGCCAGATTCTCATGAACCTGCTGAGCAACGCCATCAAGTTCACGGAAAAAGGCGGTGTCACGCTGTCGTGCCGGATCGAGGACGGTTTCGCGGTGACCGCCGTGCGGGACACGGGCATCGGCATCGAACAAAAGGACATCGACCGCCTGTTCCGCCCCTTCGAGCAGATTGACACCGGTCTGTCCCGCAAGCACGAAGGGACGGGCCTTGGGCTCTCGATCAGCCGCCGTCTCGTCGAGCTGATGGGAGGGAGCATTGCCGTCGACAGCGAAATCGGGGTCGGAAGCGTCTTCACCTTCCGCCTGCCGTTGACCAGCCCGGAGGGGAGCCAGCCATGAGCCGTTCCGCGACCATTCTCATCATCGAGGACAACGAGCAGAATCTCTATCTGATGCGCTTTCTGCTCGAACGCCACGGCTTCACCGTCGAGGCCGCCACCGACGGACGGCAGGGCATCGACCTGGCCAAGCGCCTGGTGCCGGCCATGATCCTGCTCGACATCCAGTTGCCGCTGCTGGACGGCTATGCCGTCGCCCGCGAACTGCGCGGCGAAGCCGGCCTGAAGGACATCCCGATTGTCGCGGTGACCTCCTACGCCATGCCGGGGGACCGCGAAAAATGTCTGGCGGCCGGGGCCACGGACTATGTCGAGAAACCCATCGATCCGGAGACGTTCGTGAATCGCATCCGGCAGCACCTGCCGGACGGGAAGGACGGCGGGGAGGGGACGCAAGCGCCATGAGTGCCATTCTGGTCGTCGACGACAAGCCGGAAAACCTCTATCTGCTCCAGGCGCTGCTTGTCGGCAACGGGCATGCTGTCCGCTGCGCGGAAGACGGGGCGGAGGCTCTCGGCCTGGCGCGGTCCGCGCCGCCGGATTTGGTGGTGAGCGACATCCTGATGCCCGGCATGGACGGCTTCGCCCTGTGCCGGGAGTGGAAGCGGGATCCGGTCCTGCGCCCCATTCCTTTCATCTTCTACACCGCGACCTACAAGGACCCCCGCGACGAGAAGCTGGCTCTGGACATGGGGGCGGACCGTTTCCTGGTCAAGCCCATGGAGCCGGACGACCTGCTGCGCGAGGTGCATCTGGCCCTGGCCAAGGGCAGATCCACGTCGCCCGCCCTTGATGCCACCGAGACGGTCGTGATGCGCGAGTACAACCAAGTGCTGGTGCGCAAGCTGGAGCACAAGCTGGAGGAACTCGAAACCGTTCTCAAACAGCGCGACGAGAGCGAACGCCGGCTCGACCATCTGAACCGGGTCCTGGTGGCCATCCGTTCGGTCAACCAGTTGATCGTGCGGGAGAAGCGGCCCCGGCAGTTGGTCGAGGCGGCCTGCGGAATCCTGGTCGCCACCCAAGGGTTCCATGCGGCCTGGATCGTGGTTCCCGACGACGGGTCGGGGGAGTTTCTCGCGGTGCAGGAGGGATTCGACCGCGCGGCTTTCGCCAGACTGGTCGCGGACATTCGCGGCGGCACTTGGCCGCCCTGCTATCGGGAAGCCTCGGCGACGGCGCGGCGGTCCTGCCATTCGGCGGCCTGCAAGGGCTGTCCTCTGGAGAGGAGCTATGCGGTCGGCACCACGATCTCCGTCCCGCTGCTCCACGAGGGCCGGTCCTTCGGCTGTCTGGCCGTTGTGGCCGCGCCCCAGTTCGCGGCGGTGGAATCGGAAAGTTCGCTGCTCGAAGAGGTGGGGGGCGACCTGGCTTTCGCCCTGCACAGTATCCAGACGGAACAGGCGCACCGCGAATCGGAACATACCCTGGTGGCCATTTTCGAAGGCGTGCAGGACGGCATCCTTATGGCTGATGGCGAGACGCGCCGGCTGATCCGGGCCAACCCGGCCATCTGCCGCATGCTGGGCTACGGCGAAGAGGAACTGTGCGCGCTGACGATTGGCGACATCCATCCGGCGGCGAGCCGGGACCATGCGCTGGCGGAGTTCGAACGGCTGCGGCAGGAGGAAATCACCCTGGCCACGGACATTCCCGTTCTCCGCCGGGACGGCAGTGTATTCCAGGCGGACATCCACGCCTCGACTCTCGAACTGGGCGGCCGCAGGTGCATGCTTGGGGTGTTCCGGGACATCACCGAGCGCCAGCAGGCCGAGGCGGAGCGGGAGCGGCTGCACGACCAGTTGAACCAGGCGCAGAAGATGGAGTCCGTCGGTCGGCTGGCCGGCGGCGTGGCGCACGACTTCAACAACATGCTGAGCGTCATCCTCGGCCATGCCGAAATGGTGCTCGACGACCTGCCCCCGGAGCAGCCGCAGTACGAGGCGATTCTCGAAATCCAGAAGGCCGCCGCGCGCTCCGCCGCTCTCACCCGGCAACTGCTGGCCTTCGCCCGCAAGCAGACCATCGCGCCCAAGGTGCTGGACCTCAACGCGGTCGTGGAAGGCATGCTGAAGATGCTGGAGCGTCTGGCGGGCGAGGATATCGATCTCGCCTGGTTTCCGGACGGGAAGCTGGGGCAGGTCCACGTGGACCTTTCCCAAATCGAGCAGATTCTGGCCAATCTCTGCGTCAACGCCAGGGATGCCATCGCGGGCCCGGGCCGGATCACCATCGAGACGGGGAACGCCTTCTTCGACCGGGCCTACTGCGAGGCCCATCCGGATCATCTTCCGGGCGCGTTCGTGTTGCTGGCCGTGAGCGACGATGGCTGCGGCATGGACCAGGAAATCCTGGCGAAGATATTCGAGCCGTTCTTCACCACCAAGCCCATCGGCAAGGGCACCGGCCTGGGGCTGGCCACGGTCTACGGCATCGTCAAGCAGAACAGCGGGTTCGTCACCGTCTATAGCGAGCCCGGCCAAGGGACGACCTTCCGGATTTACCTGCCCCGGCATGCGGCGGAAGCCGCCATCCTGGCCGAGGAGAAGTCGGCAAAGCCTGCGGCGCGGGGCTGGGAGACTGTCCTGCTGGTGGAGGACGAGCCCGCGATTCTGAACATGGCCGAGACCATGCTCGAACGCCAGGGCTACACGGTGCTGGCGGCCACCAGTCCCGCTGAGGCCGTGCGGACGGCGGCGGCGCACCCCGCCGGAATCCATCTGCTCATCACCGACGTGGTCATGCCCGAGATGAACGGCTGCGATCTGGCCGAAGTCATCCGCCGCCGCCATCCGGAAACCAAGGTGCTGTTCATGTCGGGCTACATGGCCCATTCGCTCACCCATCGCTGCGTCCTCGCCGAGGGCGAGAACTTCCTCTCCAAACCATTTTCCATCCAGGAACTCGCCGAAAAGGTGCGGACAGCCCTGGAGAGCGAAAACTGACGGGCGGAACCGGCGCGCGCGTTTTCGCGGGCTATCTTTGCACCCCTGCAAGGAGGCGGGGACGCAACGAAACGAAATGGCCATGACGCTATTCAAGTACGAGACACACCTGCATACGGCGGAATCCAGCAAATGCGGCGCGAGCACCGGCGCGGATTTCGCGCGCCACTTCCAGGCGCTGGGCTATCGCGGGATATTCGTGACGGACCATTTCCTGAACGGTAACACGACGGTGCCGGCGGAACTGCCCTGGGAGGAGCGGGTCGCCTGGTTCTGCCGGGGCTACGACGCGGCGGCGGACGCGGGCCGACGGCTTGGTCTCGATGTGTTCTTTGCCTGGGAGTACAGCTATGGCTGGGCGCATTTTCTCACCTACGGCCTCGGCCGGGACTGGCTGCTGGACCACCCGGACCTGCTCGGATGGAATGTGCTGGACTACTTCGACCGGGTGCATGCGGACGGCGGCTTCATCATCCATGCCCACCCCTTCCGGGAGAAGGTGGACATTGTGCAGTTGATCCCCGGCAAGACCGACGGGGTCGAGGTGGTCAACGCCGCCCGCATGGATGTCCACAACCGCCATGCGCTCGATTACGCCGCCAGCCACGGGCTGCTTGCCACGGCAGGGTCGGACATTCATTCGACCCGGCAGAAACGGCTGTGCGGGGTGGCCTGCCCGCAACGGCTGGGCGGCGGGGGTGACTATCTGGCGGCGCTTGTCTCCGGCGAGGCGGTGGTCTTCGACGAACGGCAATGCGTGCCCGTGCCGGGTTGAAGCGGAGCCGGGAGAATTTATCTTTCCCCCTTGCGCGGATGCATCCGCCCCGGCACTTGGTTGGAATGGATCGGACGCCGCTTCATCCTGCTTTGGAGACGCGAACCATGGAACAGCTCATCGAGAAGGCGGGCGTGCTGATCGAGGCCCTGCCGTATATCCAGGATTTCCGCAACAGCGTGGTGGTGGTCAAATTCGGCGGCTCGGCGATGGAAGACCCCGCCTGCACCCACGGGGTGCTGCGCGACATCGTCTTCATGGAATGCGCGGGCATGAAGCCGGTCATCGTCCACGGCGGCGGCAAGGCCATCAGCGCCCGTCTGGCGGCGGCCGGCATCCCCACCCGCTTCATCAACGGCCTGCGCTACACCTGCGAGAAAACCATCCGGGTGGTGGACGAGGTGCTGCATCAGGAAGTGAACGCGGACTTGGTGAAGACCATGAACGAGCTGAACGGCAAGGCCACCCCGGTCTCCGGTAAGAACGTTCTCCGGGCCGAGCGGGTGCGCTCCACGGATGCCGCGACCGGCGAACCGGTCGATCTGGGTTTCGTGGGCCAGGTGGTGAATGTGGACACCGAGCAACTGCGCTGGGTGATCGCGCGGGGCGAGGTGCCGGTGATCACGCCGCTGGGCACGGACATGGACGGGCAGGTCTACAACATCAACGCCGACATGGCGGCCTGCGAGATCGCGGCCCAGCTCCGGGCGCGCAAATTGGTTTTCCTGAGCGACGTGCCCGGCGTGTTGCGCGATCCCAAGGACGAGTCCTCGCTGATCTCGACCATCCGGGCCGACCAGGTGGACGCCCTGATCGGGGAGAAGGTGATCTCGGGCGGCATGATTCCCAAAATCCGCAGCGCCGTCGCGGCGCTGCGCGCGGGCACGGGCAAGGTCCACATGATCGACGGTCGCCTGCAGCACTCGCTGCTGCTCGAAATCTTCACCCATCGCGGCATCGGCACCCAGATCGTGCCGGAGTAGAACGGAAACCATGCGTACCGCCACCGGGATTGCCGAACTGGCCGGGATGGGCCTGCATCGGGTTGTCGCCGCCCTCGGGGTGTTCGACGGGGTGCATCTGGGCCATCGCCGGGTGATCGAGGGCACGGTGGCGCTGGCGGCGCGGCTCGGGGCCGCGCCCGTCGTGGTGACCTTCCGGCCCCATCCCCGCGAGGTGCTCTACCCCGAGCAGGCGCCCGCCCTGCTGACCAGCGACCGGCAGAAGGTCCGCCTGCTCGGCGAGCTTGGCATCCAGGCCGTGGTGTTTCTCGAATTCACCCCCGAATTCGCGGGGCTGGGGGCGCGGGAGTTCGTCGAGCGTTTCCTGGCCGGGGCCGATCCCCGGCTGGTGGGCCTGAGCGTGGGCAGCGACTGGCGGTTCGGGCACCAGAACGCGGGCACGGTGGACCTGCTGGCCAGTCTGGGGCGCGAACATGGTTTCGAGGTCCAGCCTGCCACCGAGGTGGCGGCGGCCGGCGGCCAAGTCAGCAGCACCCGGATTCGGGCGGCGGTGGCCGAGGGCGACCTGGGACTGGCCGCGCGGCTGCTCGGGCGCCCCTATTCGGTGCAGGGCACGATCACCCACGGCAAGGGGCTGGGCGACCGGGCCTTCGGCTGCCCCACCGCGAATGTGGACGAACCCCGCGCCCAGTTGCCGCCGGACGGGGTCTACGCGGCGGTCGCGCGGGTGGAGGACGCGGCGGTCCAACTGCCCGGCATCGCCTACGTGGGCCGGGCGCCCAGCATGGGCGCGGCCGCCCATCCCCGGCCCGTGGTCGAGCTGCATCTCTTCGACTTCTCCGGCGACCTGTATGGCCGCGCCGTCGAGGTCGAGTTCCACGAATTCCTGCGCGGCGACATGGTTTTCGCCGACCGCGAGGAACTGCGCGTCCAGATCGCCCGCGACGTGGCCCGCGCCCGCCAAATCCTCCTCGCGTAGCCCGGTGGAACGAGGGAATGGGGCGGTTATGCGGCTTTCAGGGTTGGAAGCCGAAGGGATTGGTGTAGGTGGTGCCGCCGCCGCCCGCGATTTCGAGCCGGACATAGCCGCCGATGCCCGGCGTGTTGCGGTAGTCGAGGACGGAGCCCACATGGACGGTTCTACCGTCGGCAATCCATTGGAAGGCGGTTTCCGGCAGGGGGTTTCCCGCTTCCTCGGCCTGGACGGAAAGAGTGCCCTGGGCGGGGGCGTGGGTGATGGCGCGGAGGCGGGGCGGTTCGGACGCCGTGCCTTCGCCACTTCGCACGCGGGTCGAGGAGAAGTAGAATGCGCCCCGGATCATGGCTTGGCGCAGGGGTTTCTGGGCGAGGTCCGGGAGCGGGACCACCAGCCAGTCGCGGCCGAGATGGCTCATGCTGTGCATGTCGTCGGTCGCCAGTCCCCAGACCGGACGGTCCGGCATGAGCCGGGCGAGCAATTTGTCCCATAGCTCGCGGTCGAGGGTGTATTCCCGCATGGGACGGGTACCGTTGAGCACCTCGATGCCCACCAGTCGGTCATGGGTCTGGAAGAGGTCCGCGTAATAGTCGAGCGCCGGTTCCGGGACCGCGCTCATGTCGAAGCGGGGCCGGAAGCTGGCGGCGCGGGTGGAGCCACCCGCAGCCAGCGGGCCGGGCGCCGCGCCGATGGTCCAGACGGAAGTGTCGGGCGGCGCGGTCGCGTGGAAGGGCCCCTCGGGATGCCCCGCCGTGTCGTCGACGACGGGTTCGGCCCGCGCCCCGTCGCGGGTCGGCACCCCCCGCGAGGTTTCGAAGGTGTAGCGGGCCAGGAGGCCGTCCCCGGCGACGGGCGCGCCTTTCGCCAATTGTGCCACCTCGTCGTCGCCCAGCCCCCGGGACCAGAGCCGGACGTGGTCGAGGTCGCCGTCGAGAATCGTGGAACCGGTCCGGGCGTCGCGGCCGAGATGGAAGGCATCGCCATCCAGCGTGTAGCTGCCGGCCGTGTCCCGGGCGCGGCCGACGGGTTTGCCGTCGAGGAAGAGGGAAACAGTCCCGTCGCCGCGGACGCCCGCCAGATGGTGCCATTCGCCGTCGCGGGTGTTGATGCCGATCTGGTCGGCCTGGAGGTTGAGGTCCGTGGTGCGGCCTGTGCCCGTCGGGGGTTGCACATAGATTCGCACACGGTTTTCGGTGTGGAGTTCCAGGTTGAGGGCGCCGGTTCCGCCGGCCGTGAAATTGCCGAGCAGGATGTTCCGTCCGGCCTTGGTGGTGCGGAACCAGGTTTCGATGGTGAAATCGCCGAGGGTGATGCGGCGCAGAGCCGGGGCGATGGGGGTCTGCAAACCGGGCGGAGGGCCAAAATCCCTGGGCCAGTGCATGGCCGGATGGCAGATGACCGCCAGTCCCTGTTCGGAATGGGCGGCCAGCTCGCCGAGCACGGCGGGGAGGTCACGGCTCGGTGTCGCGAAATCGCTGAACAGGCTCAGGGTGTGATGATGGCGGGACAGCTCGTTGCCGACGATGGCCAGCATGCCGAGGGTGGCGGGGTCGCGGTCCCATTTCTGCCAGGGAAAGGTGCTGCGGTCGTGGTCGGTGAGCGACAGGACGGTGTAGCCACGCTGGCGGTATTCGTCGATGGTCTGGGCGGGAGACAGTCTGCCGTCGCTTTCTGTGGTGTGGGTGTGGAAGTTGGCCTTGTGCCGGGCGGCGACGGCCCAGTCGATCCCCTCGTAGGGATTCACAACCAAACGAGGAGCCGCCGTCAGGAGACTGGCGGAAACCAACAGGGTGAGCAGGGGGCGAAAGAAATTCATGCTTGATGTTCCGTGCATGCGGAGGGTATCTTGGGAGCGGAGATTGCGGCAATGGCTTTGCATTGACGAGGATGGACTCTATCCTATGGCGTCGGGCATGCCAACCATTCTAAGGGTATTCTCATGAAACGGTTTGTACTGCTGCTGTCGACGTTCGGGGCCATGGTCCAGGCGGAACTGACTCTGGTGGGGCAGGGGGGAAGCGGGTATGCGATTGTGCGTCCCGCCGAGGCCACGCCGTCGCAGGTGTACGCCGCCGAGGAACTGCGGGATTTCGTCGCGCGCATGACCGGGGTGGAACTGCCGATCCGGACCGACGCGGAGCCGCTGCCCGAGCGGGCGATTCTGCTGGGTGTCACCCGCCATACCGCCGCAGTGCTGGGCGGGGAGGTCGATCTGGGCAAGCTGGGTGACGATGGTTTCCGGATCAAGTCCTGCCCCCCGCATCTGGTGATCGCGGGCAGCGGTGTGCGCGGCACCCTCTACGGGGTCTACGAGC
>LVAZ01000488.1 GCA_001603055.1 Victivallales bacterium Lenti_02 | reverse complement strand
CGGGTCCCAGCGGTAGACGGCGTCCTTCTTCCAGTACACGTCCGGGGCCGCGACCGGTTCGAGGACCACGTCGTCGAACCATGCCTCGCCGCTGCCGACCAGCCGCAGCTCGATGCGGCAGGTTAGTTCGCGCTCCCGGTACTGGGGCAGGATGCGGATGGTGCCGCCCACCGTGCTCCAGCTCGGACCGAGATTCCGGTTCGCCACCCAGAAGTTCAGCTTCTCGCCGGTCGCCGCGTCGGAGAAATGGACCAGCAGACGGCACATGGCATGGCGACCCCGGACCCGGACGGACACCCGGTAGTGGCTCGCCGGTTTGCCGATCCGCACCGCATCCGACACCAGTGATCCCCGGTACCTGCCGGTGCCGCGCCCGACCGACACCAGCTTGGCGGCGGGATTGTCCTCGAAAATCTCACGGGTGGCCGCGTATTCGCCGTTCTCAGTTTCCAGCGTCCAGCCCGGCAGATTCTGCTCCGGCCCATCCGCAAAGTCGGCATTTTTGATTATTGCCTGTTCAACCAGTTGACCGCCCGGACCGAGGACCAGATTGTCGGCAATCGCCTCCATGGCGAGATCGTCCCAGAAAGCGACCCCCGCGCCGTCGGTTCCCCGGCCCGAGAGGCGGACGGTCATTTGGGCATGGGTGGTGCCGGGCGGGGCTGTGGCGACGATTACCTGCTCGGTCCACTCCCCGGTGCTGCGGGTTCCCCCCGAACCGGGATGGCGCACGTCGAGGCGTCCGGCCTGGTTGTCGGCGGCGGACCAGTACACCGTCGTGCTGGCGGTGGCCGTGGTGCCCGGTTCGAGATAGACCCAGGCGCTGAACCGGTAGTTGGTCCCCGCCGTCGCGGGCACATACTGGGAGGCGACGAGGTAGCCGCCCTTGGGCACGGCGAAGCGCAGGGAGTTCGCCCCGGTCCGCGCCCGGTCGGTGGACACCACCCAGGTTCCCGGCCCCTCGCCCTCGCTGGGGGCCCAGGCCGAGACGCTGGCCGGGCGCTTCCCCGCCTCGTCCTCCTCGAAGCTGTTCGGCATCGTCTGGGCGAATCCGCGCCCCGCCACCAGTACCAGAAAGGCGACCCACCATCTATTCATGTTCCAGCCCCGTCTGTGGACAAACTCGCGGACGGCAAAGAGGATAGCGCTCCGTCCCGGTCACTCTACCGCCCGATTCCCCGCCGTCAACGCCCACCGCTGTGTGATGGTATGGTCTGGAATTCAGCCCAGCAGTTCGCCGAAGACGCGGCAGACGTCGGCAATGCTGGCGCTGGTGCGCACCGGGATCACCTCGTTCTGGAAGCACTTGAGGCGGGGGGCTTGTTTGAGCAGGCCGATGATGCGGGGCCAGTCGATGTTGCCCCGGCCGGGGAGGAGGTGCTCGTCCCAGACGCCGTTGTTGTCGTGCAGATGGCAGGTGGTGACGGCAGGCAGCATCGTTTCGAGAATCTGCGGATCGTAGGGCACGGGACCGAAGCGCTTCCAGGCGTCGACGGGATGGGCCTTCTCGTTGCCGCTGTCCCTGGCCATCAGGTTGGCGTGTCCCGCGTCGTAGCAGAGGCCGAGGTTGGGCGAGTCGAAGTGACGGATGATCTCCAGCAGTTTCTCGGGGGTGCTGGTGGCGAACCAGATGTTCTCGATGGCGATGGTGATGCCCAGCCGCTCGGCGACGGGGAGCAGCTCGTCGAGCGAGCGCACGATGCAGTTCTGGAGGTGGTCCAGGGAATAGCCCTCGAAGTCGAGGGGGGTGTTCCCCACGTGGCAGGTGATGCTGTCAACCCCGAAATCGGCGATGATCTCCAGCGCGAGCTTCTGCCGGATCAGCATGGCGGGACGCAGGTTCTCGAGGGGGAGGTTGAGGTCCTCGACGACCCCGAACGGGGCGTGGGCATCCACGAAGGCCGTGCCGGTGGATTCAAGGTCCTTGTGGAGGGTCTTGGCGAAGCTGGGCGTCTTGACGACCTCGCGGATGAGGGTGTCGGTGAGCACCAGATTCCGGGCGCCGTTGGCGGCGAACTCCGCCAGGATGTACGGGCGCGTCCGCTCGTTCGTGTGCTCGAAGTCGAAAAGATGGGTGACGGGGCGGCTGGCGGACATGAAAGCACCTTTCTCAGAACGGGCGAACACCCCGGGATGATCCGGGCAAACGAGGCGAGAGTGTAAGGGCTGGGGAGGAAGCCGTCAAGCAGTTCTACCGATCTATCCCTGTTCCCTGCGAGGACTGGGTTTGGCGGAAGTCGGTTTTGGTTTTCGAGCCCGTCCGATGAGGGCGCTGGACAGAACTCACCGGGGCAAGCACGAAGATCGCGCAAGTTGCACGCCCAGACTTTCGGGGCATTCTTTCAGACCGGCCGAAACCCATGCCAACCTTTCGCGTGGAGCGGTCGCGTCCTCGCGACCACCCGTCCCGCGCCATGCCTATCCGAGTCGTTGGCCGGGGCGCTTCCGGCGCTGCGCGCCGTGGCCACGAGGACGTGGCCGCTCCATACGCTTGTTTTGCATGGCAGGGAGCAGGGCGTTTTGGTTGCGCGTCCCGGCGAGTTCTGGCTGGAGGAAGGGGCGCCGAAACTTGTGCCGGAGGCACAGTGGAATGATAGCCTGGGGCATCGCCCCAGGACTGGCACGATACATGTTTCTTCGCCCTGGAGGGGCGAGATAACCAACGGTTTGCCAACGGCATGAACCGGGCTCGGAGACCAAATTGTCCCGCCCCCCCCCAGGGCAGAATATCCTATCCGATTCTAGGGCGTTGCCCCAGGCTAGTGCGCCAGTGAGCGCGACATGCAAGGAGGTGCAAGTC
>LVAZ01000487.1 GCA_001603055.1 Victivallales bacterium Lenti_02 | reverse complement strand
GCCCCGCGCCATGCAACGCTACACCCCCTCGCCCCTCGCCCGCAAGGACCTGCCGCCGCTGGACTTCGTCCTCATCTCCCACGATCACTACGACCACCTCGAATACGAAACCATCCGCTTCTTCCGCGACCGCGACGTGCCCTTCGTCGTCCCCCTCGGCGTCGGTGCCCGCCTGCGCGGCTGGGGCATCCCGCCCGAGCGCATCCGCGAACTCAACTGGGACCAGTCCATCACCGTGGGCGGCGTCCGCATCACGGCCCAGACCGCCCGCCACTTCTCGGGACGCACCTTCCGCGACCGCAACACCACCCTCTGGAACGCCTACGTCCTCCAGGGCGGCGGCAAGTCCGTCTTTTTCGGCGCCGACGGCGGCTACGGTGCCCATTTCCGGGAAATCGGCGCGGCATTCGGCCCCTTCGATCTGATCTGCCTCGAAATCGACGCCTGGAACGAACTCTGGCCCAACACCCACCTTTTCCCCGAGGAAGTCATCCAGGCCCAGCAGGATTTGGGCGGGGGGCCTCTGCTCCCCATCCACTGGGGCGTCTTCGACCTGGCCATGCACCCCTGGGACGAGTCCATCCGGCAAGTCGCCGAACACGCCAGCCGCGCCGGTGCCCCCCTCTTCACCCCCCGCCTGGGCGAGAAAGCCATCCCCGGCGCCACCGCGACCCAACCCTGGTGGGAGAATCTGCCTTGACGGCGGGCGGNNGGTGCCTCCTCGCTCCTCGCCGAGCAATTCCAGCCCCTGCCTCTGGCGCGGACGCCGGGAACCAACATGGTATTGTCGGAAACCATCCGCACCACGAGGCATGCCATGCAACCCGCGCCCCATGTTCCCTTTCGCCCGTCCGGCAAAAACGCCTGGGACTTCTGGTTCGCCCAGGATGGCGACACCGTCCATGCCTTCTATCTCGAGTATCCGGACGCCACGGTCCTGCCGGACCAGTCCGGGCGGCATGGCAACCAATGGATCGGGCATGCGGTCTCGACCGATCTCTGGCATTGGCGGGAACTGCCGCCAGCCCTCGAACCCGGCAAGGGGGCCTGGCGCACCCTCGGCCTCGCCACCGGCAGCGTGGTCCGCGACGGCGAATTCTGGTACAAGCTCTTCACCTGCCGGGGCATGGACCGCAGCGGCCTGGGCCTCGCCCGCAGCCCGGACCTCGCCAACTGGGAGAAACTCGGGGACGGCCCCGTGATCCGGGCCGGCGCGACCTTTCCCTTCGCCTGGGAGGGAAAAACTGTCCACCTGCGCCCCCTGGCCGATCCCTACGTGCTGCCCGAGCCGCGCGACGGCTGGTGGCTGATGATCTGCAATTCCCATGTGCTGGATTCGCCCGAAAACGAACGCGGAGCCACGGGCATGTGGCGCAGCCGCGACCTGCGGCAGTGGGAACCCCACCGGGTCATTGCCTGGCCCCGGACCTTCGAGCGCATGGAAACCTCCCAAATCTGGGAACACGGCGGGCGCTGGTATCTCTACTTCGGCGGCGTCCACACCCGGCATGGCAACGCCAACTACGTGTATCTGGCCGACTCCCGGGACGGGGTCTATACCGAGCGTCCCTGGTCCCGCCTGAACCTGCCCGACGGCGGATACTTCTACATCGGCAAACGGCTGCCGGTTCCCGGCGGCGGCGACGTGTTTCTGGCCGGACAGTCCTACTCCAGCCTTTCCGCCCCCTACCCCATCGTCTACGCGGAGGACGGGGCGCTGTCCCTGGAAAGACCCGGCGTGCCGCCGGTGCCGAGCCGGATCGAGTCCCAAATCCGGAGCCTGCCCGGCCCCGCCACTCCCGAATTCCCCCGCCATAGCGAAGGTTCGTTGCTGGTGCGGCGCGACGGTTCCTATTTTCTGGTCTACACCCGGTTCCGGGGCGAAGCGCGGGACGACGCCAAGGCGGACTTGGTCGCCGTGGTCTCCCGCGACGGCGGCGCCTCCTGGAGCGAACCCGGGATCGTCCAGGCGAACGACGGCGGCTGCAACGTCATGTCCGCCGCCCTGCTCCGGCTGGCCGACGGCGGGGTTCTGCTGGCCTATCTGCGCAAAGATTCGCACCAGTCCTGCACCATCTTCGTCCGGCGCAGCGAGGACGACGGGGCGACCTTCGGCGAGGCGGTCCGGGTGAACGACTGGGAGGCCTACATGGCCATCGTCAACGACAGCCTGCTCCAGTTGTCCGGCGGGCGCATTCTCTGTCCGGTGTACTACTCGCAAGGCCCCTGCTGGACCCCGGCGGAGCACTATCTGGCCCGGGTCGTGTACAGCGACGACGGAGGGCGCACCTGGCAGCGCTCCCGCAGCGACGTGGACTGCCCCCGGCGCGGGGCCATGGAACCGGTCGTCCTCGAACGGCTCGACGGTTCCGTGCTCATGCTGATCCGCACCCAGACTGGCAGCGTCTACCAGAGCATCAGCCAGGATCAGGGGGAAACTTGGTCTCCCGCCGTCCCCAGCCCCCTGCCCGGCCAGGAGGCCCCCATCGCCGTGCGGCGCATTCCCGGAACCGACGCGACCGTCGCCGTCTGGAATGCCGCCTACCAGCCCGGTGCCAAATCCCACGGCGGGCGGCGCTCCCCCCTCCACATCGCCGTCAGCCTCGACGACTTCGCGACCCCGGTCCGCCCCCTCGCCCTGGTCGCGTCGGACCGCGAAACCTATTCCTATCCCAGCCTCGCCTTCGCGGGCGACCGCCTGCTGCTGACCCACTATGCCGGACGGGACGAGGCCCTGGTCGGCGGCGGCACCACGGCGCGGCTCTCCCTGCGTTTCGAGGCGCTCTCCCTCCCCGCCCTGCTCGGGCAGGACCGTCGTTGACAAGACCGGCTCCGGGGAGGATATTTGGCCTTTCCAGTCCCCCTGCTAGGAGCGCATCTTGTCGTCCATTCGTCTGAAATCCTCCTTGAAACTGGTCGCCGGCGTGCTGGCGGTCGGCGCGGCCCTGGCTCTTCTCTTTTGCCTGACCTCCCACTTGGCCGCGCCTCGGCACGTGCAGCCCATGCCCGAGATCACGGCGGCGGAAATCGCCGCGAACGCGGCGGCGCGGCAAATCCGCATCGATCCGGAGAATCCGCTGGTTCTGCATGCGGCGGTGGATCATGCGGAGGGCAAGAACGCGGCCTGGTATCCCCGCAGCGAATCGCCGATTCTGGCGAAACTGGTGGCCGAGGGCAAACTGCCGCCCGTGGCCGAGCGCGTCGGCCCCGAACCCTGCGTCATGCGCGGGGTCGAGGGTGTCGGCACCTACGGCGGCACCTGGATGCGCATCGCCAACAGCGCCAGCGATGTGAACGTGATCGCC
>LVAZ01000006.1 GCA_001603055.1 Victivallales bacterium Lenti_02 | reverse complement strand
GTCGGCAGCGTCAGATGTGTATAAGAGACAGCCCCATGAACAACCCCTTCCATCCTGTCGTCTTCCATGTCTCCCCCGCGGGCAAGGATGCCTGGAGCGGGCGTCCGGCCGAACCCAACGCCGCCGGGACCGACGGTCCCCTGGCCAGTATCGAGGGAGCCCTGGCCAAGGTCCGCGCCATGCGCGAACGGCCGCACAATCCCGAGGCGGTGGGGACCGTGGGCGCCCTGCACGGCCCGGTCGTCGTCTATCTGCGCGGCGGCCGCTATCCCCTGGCGAAGCCGATCACCATCACCCCCGAGGACTGCGCCCCCGTCACCTTCGCCGCCTATCCGGGCGAAAAGCCGATTCTCGACGGCGGTGTGCGGGTGACCGGCTGGGAGACGACCAAGATCAAGGGGCAGACCGCCTGGGTGGCCGACCTGCCCGAGGTGCGGGCGGGAAAATGGAATTTCCGCCAGCTCTTCGTGAACGGCGAGCGCCGCGCCCGCCCGCGCCTGCCGAAGCAGGGCCTCCACCGCATGGAATCCGTGCCCGGCATGCCCCTGCCGGCTGGCTGGGGCGGCGGCGGCTACACGAAATTCGTGGCCGCCGAGGGCGACGCGAAGAGCTTCCGCAATCTCGGCGAGGTCGAGGTGGTCTACCTCCACTTCTGGATCGAGGAGCGCTCGAACATCGCCGCCTACGACCCCGCCACCCGCCTCGTCACCATGACCCGCAAGAGCCGCACCAATCTGGTCGGCTCCTTCGGCAGCCAGTTGGCGGACTACTACTTCGACAATGTGTTCGAGGCGCTCGACACCCCCGGCGAATGGTATCTGGACCGGACGGCGGGCAAGCTGTACTACCTGCCCCTGCCGGGCGAGACGCCCGAGGACACCGAGGTCTACGCCCCCCGCGCCCTCCAGCTCCTGCGCCTCGTCGGCGAGCCCAACGAGGAGAAGCTGGTGGAGTACCTCGCCTTCCGGGGCCTCACCTTCCAGCACACCGACTGGCGGCACCCCGGCGAGACCCCCGAGGCATCGCTCGACCCCCTGTCGGTGGACGGCAAGGCCAGCGGCGCCTCGATCAGCAACTTCAACCGGGGCGACCACGCCGCCTCGGGCCAGGCGGCCTCGGACGTGCCCGGCGTCATCAGCGTCACCGGCGCGCGGGACTGCGTGTTCGAGGACTGCGAAATCCGCAACGCGGGCTGGTACGGGCTCTTCCTCTCCTGCGGCTGCCGGGGCATCCGGGTGGTGGGAAACCGCTTCTATGATCTCGGCGGCGGCGGCATCAAGGTCAACGGCGCGACCCCCGTCGCCCCCAAGACCAGCCTCACCGGCTGGAACCGCATCACCGACAACGAAATCCGCGCGGCGGGCAAGGTCTTCCACAGCGCCGTCGGCATCCTGGTCATGAACTCGGCCGGCAACGTGGTCGCCCACAACCACATCCACGACCTCTACTACAGCGGCATCTCGGTGGGCTGGGTGTGGGGCTACAAGGACAGCTCGACCTACGCCAACCTGATCGAGAAGAACCACATCCACCACATCGGCCAGGGCCTGCTCAGCGACATGGGCGGGGTCTACCTGCTCGGCATCCAGCCCGGCACCATCGTCCGCGGCAACCTCATCCACGACGTCGAGAAGGCCCACTACGGCGGCTGGGCGCTCTACACCGACGAGGGCTCCAGCCACATCGTCCTCGAAAACAACGTCTGCTACGGCACCAACGGCGACGTCTTCCACCAGCACTACGGCCGCGAGAACACCGTGCGCAACAACATTCTGGTCTGCGGCGACGAGGCCACCGCCGCCTATACCCGCGTCGAGCCCCATGTGGGCGTGGTCTTCTACCGCAACATCATGGTCAGCGCGGGCGCCCCCATGTTCCGCCAGTTCTGCAGCGACGACACCCGGCGGATCATCGCCGACTGCAACCTCTACTGGGACATCACCCGGCCGTCCCCCCTCTTCTGCCGCAAGGGCGAGGAGGAGCTGGACTTCGCCGCCTGGCAGGCCGTCGGCCACGACGCCAACTCGAAGGTGGCCGACCCCGGCTTCGCCGACCTGGAGAAACGGGATTTCACCCTGAAGGCCGGCTCCCCGGCCCTGGCCATGGGCTTCCGCCCCATCGACCTCTCCGACGTGGGCATCCGCCCCCCCGAACAGCGCGAATAACCCCCTTCCCCCGCCCGCCCCGGCGAATCCCGCGCAAAATTTGACTTTGCCGCCGGGGCGGGTAGTGTTGTGTTGTCTGCGTATGGGATGCCCATGTCGGCAGGACCGCAGGAACCCAGTCTCTTGCGGCGGGTCAGTCTCTCTGACAG
>LVAZ01000486.1 GCA_001603055.1 Victivallales bacterium Lenti_02 | reverse complement strand
CCTCTCCACCAACCCCTTCCCCGAGTTCACCAGCCGCATCTGCCCCGCCCCCTGCGAGGCCGCCTGCGTCCTCGAACTCAGCAACGGCCAGCCCGTCGCCATCCGCGAAATCGAGAAGGCCGTCATCGAGACCGGCTTCGAGCGCGGCTACCTCAAGCCCCGGCCCCCCGCCGAGCGCACCGGCCGCCGCGTCGCCGTCGTCGGCTCCGGACCCGCCGGCCTCGCCGTCGCCCAGATTCTCAACCAGCTCGGCCACAGCGTCGTCGTCTACGACAAGAGCCACCGCCCCGGCGGCATCCTCCGCTACGGCATCCCCGACTTCAAGCTCGAAAAGTGGGTCGTCGACCGCCGCGTCAAGCTCATGGCCGACGAGGGCGTCGAGTTCGAGAACGACGTGACCGTGGGCGTGGACATCTCCTACCGCTACCTCGAAACCCGCTTCGACGCGGTCGTCCTCGCCGCCGGCTCCCGCCAGCCCCGCGACCTCGCCATCCCCGGCCGCGAACTCAAGGGCGTCCACTACGCCATGGAGTTCCTCATGGCCCAGAACCGCAAGCTGGCCGGCGAGACCGTCCCCCCGGAGAAGGACATCGTCGCCAAGGGCAAGCACGTTCTCGTCATCGGCGGCGGCGACACCGGCAGCGACTGCGTCGGCACCAGCCTCCGCCAGGGTGCCCGCAGCGTCACCCAGATCGAGATCATGCCCAAGCCCCCCGAGGAGCGCTCCGCAAGCACCCCCTGGCCCCAGTGGCCCCTCAAGCTCCGCACCTCCAGCAGCCACAAGGAAGGCGGCTGGCGGCTCTGGCAGGTCTCGGCCACCAGCTTCACCGACAACGGCAAGGGCGGCGTCGCCGCCGCCCAGTGCATCGAGATGAACGTCGACTTCCAGAACGGCCGTCCCGTCTTCTCCCCCCGCCCCGGCTCCGAGTTCGCCATCGAGGCCGAACTGGTCTTCCTCGCCATGGGCTTCGTCGGCCCCGCCCCCAACCCCATGCTCGACCAGCTCGGCATCGCCCGCACCCCCCGCGGCGAAATCGCCGTGGACGAGCACTACATGACCAGCGTCCCCGGCATCTTCGCCGCCGGCGACATGGCCCGCGGCCAGTCCCTCGTCGTCCGCGCCATCGCCGACGGCCGCAGGGCCGCCCTCCGCATCGACCAGTGGCTCAAGGCGAAGCAATAGGCCGTCCGCCCCAGGACTCGCCCTGGCCAAAAATCAGCCCGCCCGGAATCCCGGGCGGGCTTTTCGCTGCGGTGTAAGCGGACCGTCGGGCCATTCCCGCCCACTCTCCGCCAAGGGCCACAGACATTCTACCCATGACACGTTGAATCAGGGAAAGACTCGCGTAATTTTGTATTGTCGAGATGGGTGAGCAGAGGTTCCACAAGGGCTACCCCACGGAGTCATGATGGCAGTCGAACGCAATACGATTGACTTGGCAGGCTTCAACCATGAAGCTGTGCTGCCCTACGAACTGAGGGTGCAGGATTTCCAGATGGCTATGCAGGACATTTATGATTTCTACTACGACGTGAATTCGTTCCTGCTCCGGAAAGGCTTGCTACGACTCGACGACATGTTGCGCCCAGCCATCATGTCCGGGGTCCTCTCGGACATGCTGACTGCAAGTCTTGCGAGGCACTCCAGAGCCCTCGCAGAAAACCGCTATTTCAACGGCCATCCAGACCTTGTGGTCCAAGGTGTGTATCCTGGCAACAGTGTGAAGGCGGGGACAGAAGGAATCGAGGTGAAAACAACCCGCAAGGCAGGCGGCGCGGTGGATACGCATGGAGCGAGAAACCAGTGGATGTGCGTCTTCGTCTATGACGTGGACAACTCAACCGAGCCAGCTTGCGAACGGCGACCAACGACATTCACCGAGGTCTACTTGGGTAGTGTCACCGTCGACGATTTCAGGCGGAACCAACGCGGCGAATTGGGCACTCGAACGGCAACACTTCACCGTGACGGAGTCCAAAAACTGCGCACCAACTGGATATACCGTTCTCAGTCGTGACTCGTCACCGTCATCGCCGCGAGTTTCGGAATCGCACGACACGCCATGTCGAAGTAACGCGCATCCATTTCAACGCCGACCGAAGCATAGCCAACGGCTTCAGCGGCGGCCAGCGTGGACCCGGCCCCCGCGAACGGGTCGAGGACGATCCCTTTGCCAAGTGGCAGAACCCCCCTGACCAACTGCCGCATAAACGCCTGCGGTTTCAGGCTAGGGTGCGGTGCCAAGGCCCGTTCGCCTTTTCTGGTCGGAGAAGATTTGATCACGTCACCGAAAGGCCGATCGTCAGATGGTCGCCGGAACCCGCCTGTATGCCATCTGCGCAGATTGTCCTGCACACGACCATCTAGCGGCTTGCGGTAGAGCAACCAAGGCTCCCACATTGACCGCGGCATGACGCTCACGTCGCTAAACTCCTGATGGGCCGCCTTCGGCCGATCCCCCCCGCGCATCGTCATCGTGAGACGAACAAGTTCCCCTCGCCGCTCCAGACCTGCCTCGACCAATGCGCCGGACACGATATGCGAAACCAGGGGATTCGCCGCAACAACAACATTCGCTCCGGGGGTTAGCTTGGGCAGTAGGGCTCTACCCCAGGCATAGAAGAATCTCTTCAACTCTCTCAATTGCTCGGGGGTGAGAGTAGTGAATCGAGGAAGGGGTGAGCGTTTATTGCCATCAAAGGACGGCGGTATTCTCCAGACTCCTCCTTTGCCATTCCTCAGTTTTTCCTGCTGCTCCGGGGTGTATTCGTGCAAGCCATAGGGAGGGTCGGTCACCACCGCGTGGATGCTGTGATCCGGTTGCTCCCGAAGCCACTCAAGGCAATTCGCATGGTGCAACACTGCCTGCCCACAGGCAAAAGGTTCCCGCCGGTCGTCTTCCATGGGGAAGAGCGGGGGCTGCAAGCCAAGCACATGACTCATGCGCAACCGGTAGACTCCGCGCGACTCGCGCATGAAAATATCCGGCGTGTTCAGCCGGAGATACGATCTCACCGAAGAAGGCGAGGCCGAATCAAGCAGTTGTGCCACTCCTTCTTCAATCTCCCCGGCAGTAAGGGCAGCATCGCTGGCTTGCATGACGCGAATGATCGCGTCCCTGACTTCTCCTGGGCGACACTTGTCGTAATCGGTTCTCATGGAATCCAACATGACGTCTGGACGTCATGTTTCAAGGGGGGCCAGCGAGAAAAATCCCGCGTCCATCCGGATCGCCCCTTACTGCCGGGCTTCGAGGCTGCGGTAGTAGTCGCTGACGACGTCGCGGTATTCGGCGCTGATCTTGCTCATGTCCACGTCGTCGACGACGGCGCCGCCGGTGCGGCTGACGGTGGCGACGGGCATGGGGAGGACGACGCCGCTGTTCAGCTCGACCTGGGTGTCCTCGAGGCGGCGGAGGACGCGCTGGTGGAGGGAGCCCATCGAGCGGATTTGGTTCCCGGCCTCCTCGATGCCGCGGAGTTCGCGGCTGACGGCCCCGAGCCGGCCGGTCCCGAGGTAGAGGAGGCGGGCCTTGGCGTAGAGGGCCTCGGTCTCCTGGCGGAGCTGCATGGGGTTGCTGCCGTGGTCCTTGGTGTGCAGATCGCGGCGGGGGGCGTTGCCGAACATGCCGATGGATTCGGATTCGCCGCCGAGCTTGCCGCCGCCGGTGGCGCGGGCGTCCATGGTCGAGTCCTCGTCCTCGGTGACCATGCCCTTCTGGAAGGGGTCCTGGGTGCGCCGGGCGTGGGTCTCGCGGCCTTCGAGGCCCTTGACGTGGTTCTCGACGAGTTCGCCGGTGGCCTGGCCCTCGCGGCCCGCGCCGCTGCGCCCGGTCATCTCGTTGTCGTTGGGGCGGGTGTTGCCGCTCTTGCCCTTGGCGGCGAAGGAGGGCATCGGGCCGTCCATCACGGCCCAGCCCATCTCGATGTCGGCGATGATGTTGTTGCCGGTGGTGTCCTGGCTCTGGGCGTCGATGTCCGACGCCTGGTCGAGCAGGTCGCCGACGATGTCCTCCAGCTCGTCCGGCAGGGGCACGAGCGGGATTTCGGGGAATTCGTCGGTGTCGAAGGTCTCCATGTTCCAGACGATGTTGTCGGGAATGTCGGGCAGCCACATCTCGACGTCCTCGACCCGTTCCTTGGTCTTGCGGATGGCGTCGAGCAGGCTGTCCTCCTTCTGGACGGCGATCTCCATGGCGGGGGCGTTCTCGCTGTTCATCGCCTGCTCGACATCCTCGAAGATTTCGCGCATTTTGCTGTTGAGTTCGTTGCAGATGGGCAGCTCGGGGAACTGGTAGAGGTCGTTGGCGAGCTGCTCGAGCATGGCGGCCATCTCCTTCTGCTCCTCGTCCATCTCGCGCAGCTTCTCGCGCACCTCGTCGTCGATCTGGCCCCGCTTGGCGAGGTCGCGGGTGACCTCGGCGATCTGGGCCTGCTTGTTTTCCATCTGGCCCAGTTCCTCGGAGACTTTCTTGAGCGCCTCGGTGGCCTCCGCGACGACCCGGTGGGCGTTGCGCATCCGCCAGAGGTTGAGGATGTTCAATCCTTCCATGAGGGTCCGCATGATCTCCTCCTGCCGCTGGATGCCCAACGCGAGGTTGCCCTCTTCGAGGGATTCGGCCGCGCCGATCATCCGCTCGTAGCATTTGCTGCTGTCGAGCAGGTCGTACACCTTGCGCACCTGCCGCGCGAAGTCGTCGTCCGCCCGTTCCTCGACCATGACCAGGCATTTGTCGCAGAAGGCGACGAGATCGTTGGCGAGCATGTCCTCCACCTCGGCCAGGGCCAGGGTGATCCGGGCGTCGCCCTCGCCCTGCTGGGCCAGCTTCGAGTCCTCGAGGTTCTTGCGCTGCTTGGCGACGAGATTCTGATAGGCGGAGAAGAGGTCGACCGTCTCCTGGTGCTGCTGCTCCCGGCCCAGCCCGACCGGGATGCCGGTGAGCGCGGCCAGAATATGGGTTTCGAGCCGCACGCAGGCGGCGAGCACGGGAACCAGGGATTCGCCCTCGACCCGGTGCGCCTCCTCGAACTTCACCAGCACCTCGGCCATTTCGTGGTTGACGAGGTTGCCCAGCACGGTGGCGAATTCGCCGAGCGCGGCCCGGTCCCCCAGCAGGTCCACGCCCAGGTCCCGGATGTTCTTCTGGGCCAGTTCAAGAGGCTGGACCTGGGGGCTGGACACGTTTCTGCCCAGAGTGGCCAGATCGGCGATCTGCCGGGTGTTGCGCAGATTGTCGCGCTGCATCCGGACCAGCTCCTGAATCCGCTCCTGCACCTGCTCGACGAGCTTTTTCTTGGCCGCGCGCTGCTCCTCGGGCGCGGGCACCGTCAACTGCACCACCGGCGAGTAGCCACGGCGGCGCAGCCGGTCCATGCCGTTGTCCTCCGCCCAGACCCGGAAGCGGAGAGTCTCGCCGGGCCGCGCCCCGAACGTCGCCATGTCCACCAGGAAACGGCCCGCGAAGGCGAGGCCGGGCGGGGGTTTGACGAAGCTGACCGACTCGAATTCCTCCTCGCCGGTGATCCGCTCGAAGCCGATCTCGCTGAGGCCGTAGTCGTCCTCGGCCCGGAAACTCACCGCCACCTGCCCGTCGCGCTCGACCAGCATGCGCTGCCGGGTCTCGACCAGAACCACGGTGGGCTTGCGGTCGGGCAGCACGGCCAGCGGCAGGGTGAAGGAGGCGTCGAGCCCGCTGTTCCCGTGCAGGGTCAGCCGCACCGGCCCCCCGTCCCGCACCATGAAGCCCACCCCGAAACGGAGACTGCCGTCCAGCTCCTTCTCGCCGACCACCGTCTCGTCCTGGGTCACGCTGGCCTTCACCAGCGCGGCGGTGGCGGCCCCGGCCAGAACCACCTGGGAACCGGCGGGAACTCCCATGTCGGCGGATTCCGGTTCGAGGCTGAACGCGGGACGCCCCGTATTGCCGGGCGGGGTGACATTGGCCTTCCAGCGCTCCAGGCCCGGCGGATTGGTGACGGTGATCTCGTACCAGGCGGACTGGTCGTCGCCCGCCACCACCCGGTAGGCCGAATTCTCGAACACCCCGCGGATCGCGCCCGCACGCTGGGCCGAGGCGGGGCTGTCGCCCTCCTCGAGCGCCGCGTCGGCTGTTCCGGCCGATTCCATGGGCACCACATCGAGCCGCCCCCGGCCCCGCCGCCACTCGATCCGGGCCTCCGCGCCCAGCCGCCCGGCCAGTTGCGCCTCGATCCGGATTTCCTCCCCGCGCCGCACCGTCACCGTGCCGGGCGACACCCTGACCAACCGGGTCCTCGTGAAGGGCCGTATCCCGGCGTAGGGCAGCAGAATGCGTCCGGCGGCATGGGCCATCTGCCGGGGCATGAGCAGCGTCGCCCCCGTCCCCGCCAGCAGAAAACCGGCCAGCAGGCCGAGCAGCCACTGGCGCGGCTTCGGCGAGTAGAGCCGGGAACTCCGCAGGTCGGCCAGATCCGCCGCCGTCTCGGCCAGCAGAGCCTCGACGAAACGGCCCGCCCCCGGGTCCCGCTCGGCAAACTGCACCGCGTTGATCAGATGGTTCTCCAGACCGGGCACCACCCGCTCCACCAGCACCGCCGCCGCCTGGTGGCTCAACGGCGTCCGCAGCCGGCGGAACACCCGGAACGCGCCCAGCCCGAACAGAGCCGCCATAACCAGCCAGCCCAGCCAGCAGACCACCGGCCCGAACCACAGCGTCACGTCCAGCAGGCACCACAGCAGCAGCGCCCCCGCCAGCGCGGTTGCGGCGGCCAGGGCCAGCAAACCGGCCCGCCCGCGCACATACCCCTTGCGCAGTCGGTCCAGTTGCGAGAACAAGGCGTCTTGTCGACTCATGGCGCGCCTCCCGGCGGTCGCGATGGGCTTGCCCGGTTGACTATCAATTAGTTACCCTAGTGTCTCGGCAACCTCCCGGCAAGGGCGCGGCGGGACTTTCGCGCGCGCACATGCTGGCGACCCTCCCCGCAACAGGCTATGTTCGACGATAGCACCATCCCGTTTCGGCAGGCAAAAGGCGAATCATGGCGGACATCAAGCTCGACGACATTCTGGTGGAGGTGGCCCTGCGGCTCAGCGGCCACCGCAACGCCAGCGACATGGTCGCCCAGGCCCTGAGCGAATACATCGACCGCCTCCAGCACCGCGAGCTGATGAGTTTCTTCACCGATCCCCCGGCCTTCCCCGCCGACGAGAAAACCGTCCGCCCGGGCGGCGACTAGCCCGTCGGCGCGGCCCATCCCTCCCATTCCGAGGCTACCATGAGCGCGACAGAAGCACAGGTCGGCAACGTGCGCATCGACCGGGACTTCCCCGGCGGCAACATCCTGGTGGACCGGTTCGAGGACGGGCTGGCCGTTCTCCGCCAGGACCAGCGCGACACCGCGCAGTGGTGGTTCCACTGGGCCTTCCGCATCCGGGGCGCCGCCGGGCGCGACTGGCGCTTCGAGTTCGCCGGCGGCGACGTGATCGGCACCCGGGGACCGGCGGTCAGCCTCGACGGCGGGCGCACCTGGGCCTGGCTCGGGCGCGAAATCGTCGCCACGACTCCGGCCGGCGCCGCCTTCTCCTACCGCTTCCCCGCCGACGCCGACGACGTCCGCTTCGCCTTCGCCATGCCCTATCTGCAAAGCAACCTCGACGAATTTCTCGCCCGCCAGCCGACCATCGAGCGCCAGGTCCTCTGCCACAGCCGCCAGGGCCGCGAAGTCGAGCTGCTCCGCCTCCCCTGCCGCGCCCCCGAGCCGACATGGCGGATCGTCATGGCCGCCCGCCACCATTGCTGCGAAAGCGTGGCCGACTGGGTGCTCGAAGGCATCCTCGAAGCCGCCCTCGCTCCCGGCGCCGACGGCGCCTGGTGGCGGCAGCACGCCGAGTTCCTCGCCGTCCCCTTCGTGGACAAGGACGGTGTCGAGAACGGCGACCAGGGCAAGGGACGCCATCCCTTCGACCACGGCCGCGACTACGCCGACGGCCGCGAACCCATCTATCCCGAAACCGCCGCCCTCGCCAGCCGTCTCGCCGAATGGGCGGCGGCAACCCCCACCATCGCCCTCGACCTCCACTGCCCCTGGATTCGGGGCGAATGGAACGAGCGGGCCTACATGGTGGGCAGCCCCCTGCCCGAAACCGCCGCCGGCCAGGCCCGTCTCGCCAAGCTCCTCGCCGCCGTCAACCGCAGCGGCTGGGACTACCGGGCCGACGA
>LVAZ01000485.1 GCA_001603055.1 Victivallales bacterium Lenti_02 | reverse complement strand
CGGAGATGCCCGATGCAAGCCTCGATGTGGACCAGCTATCTGATCGAACTCTACCCGCACGACATGGTGAAGGCCATGGCGCGGCATGGTTGGCACACCCTCGAACTGAGCGACGAGCACGGCCACGACCTGCTCAAAACGGGCGCACCCGCCCAGGTTGGCGCGGAGTTCCGCCGGTTCGCCGCCGATTTCGGCATCTCCTTCCCGCAGGGGCATTTCTATCTGGCCAACAAGGGCATGCGGCCCGAGGACCGCGAAGGGCGCGGCGTGGCCGACATCGCCCCCGCCGACGAGACCGAGTTCGCGCGGGCCATGGACGACATGAAGCGCTGGGTGGACCTGTTCAACGCCCTCGGCGTCAAGGCGGGCGTGCTCCATGTGGGCGGGCAGAAGCTCGAGTCCCAGGGCTGGAGCCCCGAACGCATCCTCGCACACCGCGCCCGCGCCATCCGCGAGGTGGCCGAGCACGCGCAGGGCGGGGTCACGGAAATCTGCCTGGAAAACCTGACCCCCCGGATCGGCTTCGCCTCCGCGGCCCACGCCAAGGAGGTGCTCGCCGCCGTGAACATGCCCAATGTCCATGTCTGTCTCGATACCGGCCACGCCAACATCAGCGGCGTCAATTGCGCCGCCTTCATCCGCGAGCTGGGCTCCCATCTCAAGGCCCTGCACATCGCCGACAACCTCGGCACCAACGACGACCACATGCTGCCCTACGGGCGCGGCACCGTGCCCTGGGCCGAAGTCATGGCCGCCCTGCGCGAAATCGGCTACACCGGGCTCTTCAACTTCGAGGTTCCCGGCGAAAACCGCTGCCCCATGCCCGTCCGCGAGGCCAAGCTCGACTACGCTCTGCAACTGGCCAACTGGATGATCGCCAACGGCTGATTCCGCCTTCTCATTCTGCATTTTGCCTTCCCATTCTGCATTCTGACTTCTGACTTCTGCATTCCGTTTTCTGGCTTTTCCGAAAGGTTGACATGAAGATTCTTTTTCTGGGCGACATCGTCGGCAACGGCGGCCGTGCGGCGGTGAAAGCCTTCCTGCCCGGACTCATGGACGAGTACGGCTGCGAGTTCTGCATCGTCAACGGCGAGAACAGCGCGGGCGGCTCGGGCCTCACCGGTCGCTGTGTCCAGGAGCTGATGGAAGCCGGGGTTCATGTGATCACCACCGGCGACCATGTCTGGGACCAGCGCGAGTTCGCGGGCGAACTCCCGCGCCTGCCCCAGGTGCTGCGTCCCGCCAACGCCCCCGCCGTCCAGCCGGGCCGGGGCCACGATGTCTTCGAGGCCCCCGGCGGGGTCAAGATTGGTGTAGTTTGCCTCCTCGGCCGCACCTTCGTCAACGCGACGGCGGACTGCCCCTTCGCGGCGGCGGACCGGATCGTCGCGGAAATCCGCCGGCAGACCCCGGTGATCGTGGTGGACATGCACGCCGAGGCCACCAGCGAGAAAACCGCCATGGGCCGCTATCTCGACGGGCGGGTGAGCGCCGTTCTCGGCACCCATACCCATGTGCCCACCGCCGACCAGCAGATCTTCCCCGGCGGCACCGCCTTCCAGTGCGACGTGGGCATGGTCGGCTCCCGCGAATCCATTCTCGGGCGCGACATCGAGCCGGTCCTGCAGCGCTTCACCACTGGGATGCCCGCCCGCTTCACTGTCAACAACCGGCAAATCCGGCTCCACGGCACGGTGGTGACCGTGGGCGACGACGGCCGCGCGCGCGGCATCCAGCGGGTGCTGAGGGACATGCCCTGATGAACCAGGTCCGCGTCAATCTCCACACCCACACCTGGCGCTGCAAGCATGCCGCCGGCACTGTCGCCGAGTACGCTTGCGCGGCCAGCGAAAAGGGCTTGCGCGTGCTCGGCATGACCGACCACAC
>LVAZ01000484.1 GCA_001603055.1 Victivallales bacterium Lenti_02 | reverse complement strand
GCCGATTTCGAAGGAACCTTCGGCGGCGCTTCGGGCCGCGAGCGACAGGAGGAGACAAAGAAACGCTCTTCCTACCCCCGCAGCTCGGATGTGAACACCACATTGGGACTGCCTGCTGCCGCGGACAAGGGAGGACGGGGTGGGGATATACATGTCTTCTTCCTCACAACCGGCTGGCTTATTGAGCAATGGCAACAAAAAGCCTTCGGCGCACCCTGTGGCCGAGCCTGCGGATTACGCCAGTTCCCTTATATCCTCTTCCCGCCAATCTGTCAACGGGCCGGTTCAAAACAAGACAACTTCAGGCAAGGAGGGGAGCGGTATTCCTCCTTGCCTGCTGGTTGGCCTGGGGGGGCGGGTTAGTTGATGATGCCGCCGCCCGCGTCGGAGAGGAAGATGCCCTTGAGGTTCATCTTGAGGGCGGAGGGGTTGTCGGAGGTGGCCAGGGCGACCTCCTCGGTGATGACGCCGTCGTTGACCAGGGCGAGGAGGCGGCTGTTGAAGCTCATCATGCCGTCCTCGCCGCCGCCCTCGATGGCCTGGCCGAGCTTGCCGAGCCGACCCTCGTCGAGCAGCTTCTCGACGATCGGGGTGTTGATGAGGATTTCGTTGACCGGGACCACGCCCTTGCCGGTGGCTCTGGGCACGAGGCGCTGGCAGATGATGGCGCGGAGCGACTCGGCGAGGCTCTTGCGCACCGACTCGCGCTCCTCGTTGGGGTACATGTCGAGCAGGCGGAGGATGGACTGGGCGGCGTCCTTGGTGTGGAGGGTGGTCATCACCAGATGGCCGGTCTCGGCGGCGGTGAGGGCGGTCTCGAAGCTCTCCCGGTTGCGCATTTCGCCGACCACAATCACGTCGGGGTCCTGGCGGAGGGCGTGGATCAGAGCGGAGTCGAAGGTGCTGCAGTCGATGCCCACCTCGCGCTGCTCGATGATGCACTGCTGGTCGGGGAAGTTGTACTCGATGGGGTCCTCGATGGTGATGATGTGCCGGTTCATGTGGGCGTTCATGTGGCCGATCATGGCGGCCAGGGTGGTGGACTTGCCCGAGCCGGTGGTGCCGGTGACCAGCACGATGCCGTTGTGGTTCTCCGCGATTTTGCGGAGCACCTTGGGGAGACCGATGTTCTCGACCACGGGAATCTCGCCCTTCACATGGCGGAAGGTCATGGCGATCATGCCCCGCTGACGGTGGAGGTTCACGCGGAACCGCCCCACCCCGTCCTCGGCCAGCGCGAAGTCGCTGTCGCCGTGTTCGAGGAAATCCCGCCGGTGGTTTTCGGCGGTCATCTGCTCGATGGCCTGTTCGAGAAACTTGCGGTCGGTGGCGAAATCCACCTCGATGAGGGTGCCGTCAACCCGGAGGCCGACGTTGCTGCCCTCGCGGATATGCCAGTCCGACGCATTTTCGGCCACCCCGGTGGCCAGAATGTCATGGAGGACGGTTCTCATATGCGGCCCTTGACTTGTCGACGCTATACCCCCCCCGACACTCTGCTCCATCGGGATTGTAATGCCGTCCGGCGAATCATGCAATCCGGCTTTCCCCGTCCGCCCCGCTTGACCTCGCGTTTCCCGAAGGCAGATTGGGCGACCTATGGATGAACACCCTGCAAACCGGCTTCCCTTCCGCAAACTCGAAGCGCAGGCCCGCGCCTGCGCCGGGGCCGTCGCCGGCCTGCTTTGGCAGGCTTTGGTGGCGCACCGCCCCGCCGACCGGGTTCTGGCCGCCTACCTGCGCGCCCACCGCGAATGCGGCGCGCGGGACCGCCGCCTGTTCAGCGAGAGTCTCTTCGCCATCCTGCGCTGGTGGGGCTGGCTGCGCGACTTCGCGCCGGTCCTGCCGGCGGCGGAGCCGGACCCGGCCCGGGTGCGCGGCGAGGACTACGCGCGCCTGCTGCTGGGGGCCTGGCTGCTCGAGGACGCGCCCCTGCCCGAGGTGGCCGAGGTCTGGCGTCGCCAGCTTGGCCTGCGGACGGAGGATGTGCCGGTCAAACCCGCGCCTCCGGCCCAGCGTTGGCGGCGCCTGCTGCCCCTCGGTCCCGCGCCGTCCCGCCGCTTCGCCCTCGGCGACCTGATTCCGGACTGGTGCGCGGAAGAGGCGAGCAACCCGCGCGGCTGGGACGAGCTGGTGGACTGGCTGCAGCGCCGTCCCCCTGTCTGGCTCCGCGCCCAGGTCGAGCCCGCCCGCGCCCTGGCCGAACTGACGGCGGCGGAGCTGGCCCCCAAACCCCATCCCCGGCGGCCCGACGCCATCGCCATCGCCCCCCCGAAGCTCAATCTCCGCAATCTGCCCGCCCTGCGGGACGGCCTGCTCGAAATCCAGGACCTCGCCTCGCAGACGGTCGCCGCCGTCTGCGACCCGCGGCCGGGCGAACGCTGGTGGGACGCCTGCGCGGGCGCGGGCGGCAAAACCCTCCATCTCGCCACCCTGATGCGGAACAAGGGCAGCATCGTCGCCTCCGACATCCGCGAATTCGTCCTCGAAGACCTGCGCCGCCGCGCCCGCCGCGCCGAATTCTCGAACATCCGCTGCCGCGAGTGGAAGGGCAAGGCCATGCCCGAGAAAAAGGGCAATTTCGACGGCGTGCTGGTGGACGCCCCCTGCACCTGCTCGGGCACCTGGCGGCGGAATCCGGACGCCCGCTGGAACCTCGACCGCGCCGAAATCGCCGAATTCGCCGCCAAGCAGCTCGCCCTGCTGGGCAACGCGGCCGGCGCGGTGCGCCCCGGCGGGGTTCTGGTCTACGCCACCTGCTCGCTGTTCGACGCCGAGAACGAGGGGGTCGTCCAGGCCTTCCTCGCCGCCCGGCCCGAGTTCGCGCCCGAGGCCTTCCCCAACCCCCTGGCGGCGGGCGATTGTCCGGGCCAGCTCCGCATCTGGCCCTGGGACGGGGACTGCGACGCCATGTTCGTGGCCCGCTTCCGGCGGCGCTGATCCGGCGGCGCTGATCCGGCGGCGCGGGCTCTGGAAAGCGGCGCGGCGGAGACTACCTTTCAGCCTGTCCATCCGCCAACTTCGGAGAGCGCACCATGAGCCACTACACGATTGGTCTTGACTACGGCAGCAACTCGGTCCGCTGCCTGGTTGTGGATGTCGCCGACGGGCGCGAGCTGGGGGTCGCCGTCTGGACCTACGCCAGCGGCGACGCGGGCGTGCTCACCGACCCGGCCAACCCCCATGTGGCCCGGCAGTCGCCCCTCGATTTCGTCGAGGGTCTGCGCCGGACCGTGCCCGCCGCCCTGGCCCAGGCGGCCAAGGACCGGGCCTTCGCGCCCGCCAAGGTCATCGGCATCGGCGTGGACACCACCGGCTCGACCCCCATTCCCGTGGACGAACACCTGCAACCCCTCGCCGCCCAGCCCCGCTTCGCGGGCAATCTGAACGCCTGCGCCTGGATGTGGAAGGACCACAGCGGCATGGCCGAGGCCGAGAAGATCACCGAACTGGCCCGCCAGCACCGGCCCCACTATCTGGCCAAGTGCGGCGGCACCTATTCCTCCGAATGGCTGTTCTCGAAAATCTGGCACTGCCATCAGGTGGACCGCGCCGTGTTCGATGCCGCCCACACCTGGCTCGAATTCGCCGATTTCATTCCCGCCGTGCTGGCGGGCATCACCGACCCCGCCCAGGTCAAGGCGGGCATCTGCCCGGCGGGCCACAAGGCCATGTACTGCGCCGAATGGGGCGGCTATCCCGACGCGGAATTCCTCTCGTTCCTCGCCCCCGAAATCGGAGCCCTGCGCGCGCGTTTGCCGCGCACCGTCACCACGGCGGACCAGGCGGCGGGGACGCTCTGCGCCGACTGGGCGAAGGAGCTGGGCCTGCCCGCCGGCATCCCCATCGCCGTCGGGGCCTTCGACGCCCATCTCGGGGCCGTGGGCGCGGGCGTCGGGCCGGGCGCGATGGTCAAGATCATCGGCACCAGTACCTGCGACTGCCTCGTCGCCCCGAACACCGCCCAACTGCCCGACATCCCCGGCGTCTGCGGCATCGTCGACGGCTCGATCCTCCCCGGCCACTACGGCATCGAGGCGGGCCAGTCCGCCGTGGGCGACATCTTCAACTGGTTCGTCAAGCACGTCTGCCGGGGCGAGGGCAAGCTGCACGGCCAGCTTCGCGCCGAAGTCGAAAAGGACAAGCCCGGCCAGAGCGGCCTGCTCGCCCTCGACTGGGTGAACGGCAACCGCACCATCCTCACCGACGCCCGCCTGACCGGGCTGATCCTCGGCCTCACCCTCCACACCACCCAGGCGCAAATCTACCGGGCTTTGATCGAGGCCACCGCCTTCGGTGCCCGCCGCATCCTCGACCGCATCGAGGAGTACGGCGTGAAGGTCGAGAAGGTGGTCAACTGCGGCGGCATCGCCGAAAAAGACCCCATGTTCATGCAAATCTACGCGGACGTGCTGGGTCGCCCCATGTATATCAGCGGCTCGGCCCAGACCTGCGCCCTCGGTTCGGCCATCATGGCCGCCGTCGTCGCGGGCAAGGCGGCGGGCGGCCATGCCACCTGCGCCGAGGCCCAGGCCGCCATGTGCTCCTACAAGGACACCGTCTACCAGCCCATCCCCGAGAACCAAGCCGTCTACCGGGAACTCTACGCACTCTACTGCGAACTGCACGACAGCTTCGGCGTGAAGGGGGCTTCCTTCGACCACTTCCCGGTCATGAAGAAGCTGCTCGACATCAGCCGCCGGGCCGTCGGAGCCAAGCCATGACCCGTCCCCGCATCGGCCTCACCGCCAATGTCCGGCAGAACGACTTCCGGGAACGCGAATTTGTCTGCAACCGGTTCTACTTCGCGGCGGTCCGCGCGGCGGGCGGCGAGCCGGTGCTGATCGCGCCGGAGGAGGACCCCGGCCGGGTCGGGGAATGGCGCGGCGCGCTCGACGGCCTGCTGTTCACCGGCGGGCCGGACCTCGCCGTTCCGGACCAGCCGCCCCATCCGGAAGTCCAGCCCATGCACCCCCAGCGCCAGGCCTGGGATTTGGCCCTGCTCGAAGCGGCGCTGGATTGGCCCGAAATGCCGCTGCTCTGCATCTGTCTCGGCTGCCAGGAACTGAACGTGGTCTGCGGCGGCAGCCTGTTCCCCCATCTCCCCGACCTCGGCGGCGGCATCGAGCACCGCCGACTCGAACAGGGGGAGCAATGGCATCCGGCCACCGCGCTGCCCGGTTCCCGGCTGGCCGGCATCGTCGGCAGCGGGGAAATCCAGGTCAACTCCTCCCATCATCAGGCGGTGGACCGGCTGGGCCGGGGACTGCGGGTCGTGGCGCGGGCACCCGACGGGACCGTCGAGGCCCTTGAACCGGCCCAGCCCTCCCCCCGTTTCGTCCTCGCCGTCCAGTGGCACCCCGAGCGCGTCCTCGACCACGCCCCCCACCGCGAGATTTTCCACGCCTTCCTCAACGCCGCGCGCGAGTAGCAAGGAGATTCACCATGTCCGTCAAACGCTCCACCATCGGCATCGAACTGTTCACTCTCAAGGCCGGTCCCTACACCGCCAAGATCATGCCCTACGGCGGCATTCTGACCGAGCTGCACGTGCCCGACCGGGACGGGAACACGGCCGACGTGGTCCTCGGTTTCCGGGATTTGGCGGGCTATCTGGCCGGGCATCCCTACTTCGGCGCCACCATCGGGCGCTTCGGCAACCGCATCGGCCAGGCCCGCTTCGCCCTCGACGGCAAGGAGTACCGCCTCGCCGCCAACAACGGGGCCAACCATCTCCACGGCGGCATCCGCGGCTTCGACAAGGTGCTGTGGGACGCCGAGCCCTTCGCCGGCGGCAACGACGCCGGTCTGCGCCTGTCCTACACCAGCCGCGACGGCGAGGAGGGCTACCCCGGCAACCTCTCCGTCGTCCTGGTCTACACCCTCACCGCCGAGGGCGACCTCCGCCTCGATT
>LVAZ01000483.1 GCA_001603055.1 Victivallales bacterium Lenti_02 | reverse complement strand
ATGGAGTCGGTGGAAGGGCCGCAGGCCACTGTGAGCGTTTCGGTCCGGACGGTGAATGTGACCCATGACAAGTCCGACGAATTCCGTTTTGTCGGCGAGCTGCCAATGGGAAAGTATGTGGCCGTGCGAGTCGAGGACAACGGTTGCGGCATGCCCCCCGCCGTCCTCGAACGGGCCTTCGATCCATTCTTCAGCACCAAATTCCAAGGGCGGGGGCTGGGTTTGCCTGCTTCGCTCGGCATCGCCCATGCCCATGGCGGCAGTATCAGCATCAAGAGTCAGGAAGGGAAGGGGACTGCGGCGGAACTGCTTCTGCCGGTGGCCTCCGGCACGTCCGTTCCCTTCGATGAGATGGCCCCGGCCCAAGCGCCGGACCGGGGAGACGGAACCCTGTGGCACGGCGATGGCAGCGTCCTGGTGATCGACGACGAGGCGGTGATCCGGGAGGTTGCCGGGAAGATGCTCGAACGGGCGGGGTTCAAGGTGTACCTGGCAGACTCCGGCCAGCGGGGGATCGAATGCTTCCAGGCTCTGCACCAGCAGTTGAGCGGGGTGCTGCTCGATTGGGCTATGCCCGGTTTGGACGGCAGCGCGGTGCTGCGCGAGATGCGCCGGATCGATCCGGGAGTCCCCGTGGTTCTGGCCACCGGCTACAGCCAGGCGGAAGTCGCCGAGAAATTCTCCCTTGCGGAATTCCGCGGCATCATCCACAAGCCCTATAGCTACCAGCGCCTCCGCGAGACGATGCGGATCGCGCTCGGCCGGGCCTAGCCCGCCGATTTGCCGATGCGGATGCGGGGGTCGAGCCAGAGCAGCAGCAGGTCGCTGACCAGAGTGCCGAGGACGCCAAGCAGGCTGAGCACCATGAGCATCGACCCGGCCAAGTACATGTCCTGGGACATGAGGGCGTTCAGCATCAGGGGGCCGACGGTGGGGAGGCTCAGCACCATCGCCACGATGGCTCCGCCCGAAACCAGTTGCGGGAAGAGCCCGCCGATGCCCGAGATGAAGGGGTTCAGGGCCATGCGGACGGGGTATTTGAAGAGCAGCCTGAGCGGGCGCACGCCCTTGGCGCGGGCGGTGACCACATAGGGTTTCTTGAGTTCGTCGAGCAGGTTGGCCCGCATCACCCGGATCATGCCGGCGGTGCCGCCGATGCCGAGCACGGCGATGGGCACCCAGATGTGCTTGAGCAGGTCCAGCACCTTCCCCCAGGTCCATTCCGGCTGCGCCCCGTACTGGCTCGAAAACAGGCCCGAGATGGGGATGTCGAACCACTCGGCGCTGACGTACATGAGGAGCAGGGCGAGCAAAAAGCTCGGCACGCACATGCCGATGAAGCCGAGGAAGGTCAGGATATAGTCGCCCACCGAATACTGCTTGACCGCCGAGTAGATGCCGATGGGAATCGCGCAGGCCCAGGTGAAGAGGATGGTGCCGAGGGAGATGAGGACAGTGAGCAGGATGCGGTCGCCGACGATCTGGTTCACCAGCTCCCCGGTTTCCATCGAGCGGCCCATGTTGCCCTGCAGCAAGCCCTGGTCCCGGGTGTCGAAACCGAAGAACCAGGGCACGCCCAGCCAGCGGATGTAGCGCATGACCATCGGTTCTTCGAGGTAGAACATCTGCTTGAGGTCCTCGATCTGCTGGAGGTCGGCCGTGTCGCCCGATTCCTGGAGCTGCATGATGCGGCTGCTCACGTAGTCGCCGGGCGGCAGTTGGATGACGGTGAAGGTGACCACCGACATGATGAACAGGGTGGGGACCATGATGAGCAGGCGCCGCCCGATGAAGGGATGGCGCACGGCGGCCATGAGCACCAGGCAGAGAAAGATGCCGAGGCCGACCCAGCGGATGAGCCTGCCGAGGCGCAGGCCGGCGGCGGCGGGGGCGGCACTGCCGGTGTCCGGCGCGTCCGGCGGCGGAGTCGCCCGGAGCATCGCGGCGGCGATTTGCTCGATGGCGCCGGCGGAGTCGCTCGGTTCGTCGAAGAAATAGGTTTCGATGCCCGCGTTGCCGGGGGTCTGGAAATCCCAGCTCGCGACCACGTCGCGGGGCACGTTGCGGAAGCCGTTCTTGACCACGGCCAGGACCGGCGGCGGGGTGCAGATGTTGATGGTCCAGACGTTTTCGGCGGCGATTTGCAGGACGTTGCGGAAGTGCTCGCGCTGGCGTTCCGGCTCGCTCTCGGCAATGGCCCGCTCGTAGAATTCCAGAGCCCGGCGCATGGGGTGGTCCGCGGGCGGCTCGATGCAGCCGAACTCCCGCGCGGCCCGGGGATCGCCCCAGAGCCCGCCGCGCATGTACCAGCGGGCGTAGCCGATGGCGAAGTTCGACTCGGTATGGAAGGGGACGAAGTAGCGCGGCGCGATCAGGGGGAAGTACTCCCCGTTGGCGATCCAGACGCTGAAGTCATGGGTGAGCGCGCCTTTTTCGGTGTAGAACAGCTCGCGGGAGCGCTCGCGCAGGATGACCCGCACCCCGACCCGCCCCCAGTCGTCCACCACGAACTGGCCCGGCCCGGCCCCGGTGAACCCGCAGTAGTGGAGCTGGAAGGTCATGCGGGTGCCGTCGGGATAGGTCCGGAAGCCCTCGAGGTCGCGCGTGGTCAGGCCCAGTTCGTCGAGCAGCCGGTTGGCGCGGTCGGGATCATGGTCGACGAAGCTCTTGTAGAGGCTGGGCTCGTAGAAGAAGGAGGCGGGTCCCGGGGCTACCTGGGCCGCTTCGGCCTGGCCGTCGTATTCGGCGTCGTTGATGGTCTGGCGGTCGATGGCCAGCGAGAGGGCCTGGCGGAAGCGCCGGTCGGCGAGGAGCTGGGCCTTCCACTTGGTTTCCGGCTTGTCCGGCTCGATCCGGCGGTTGAGGTTCGGGCTGATGGCGTACTGGCTGCGGTCGCCGGGATACCAGTGGTAGACCTCGAAGCCGTAGCGCTGGCGCCGCTCCATGAGCAGGGTGTACATGTCGTAGCGGATGTGGCGGGCCTGCATGGAGACCTCGCCGTTGGCGGCGCTGATGCCGAGCATGTCGGAACTCTTCACCTCGAACAGCACCCGGTCCAGATAGGGAAGCTGGTTGCCCTCGGGGTCCACCACGAAGTAGTAGGGGTTGCGGACGAAGGTCTGGGGCGGGTTGCTGCGGAAATCGCGGTACACCCAGGGCCAGAGGCGGGGATGGAGGGGGTTGAAGATGTTTTTCACGTCGCGGTAGACGGCGAGGGCGTTGGCCAGCTTGCGCCGCCGCATGTAGTCCTCGATGGTGGCCTGGTCGCCCAGGTCGGGATGGTATTGCCGGAGGTAGTGGGCGGGGGTGTCGGTGAACCCCCGGCTCGCCCAGGTGGCGAGGCGCGCGGGAAAGAGGCCGTTGGGCAGGGGGAAGCGGAAGACGACCGTGTAGTCGTCCACCTTCTCGATGGTGCCTGCCTGGCCCCGCACCAGCATGATTTCGGGAATCATGCCGCTGATTTTGGGGTTTTTCGCCTCGTGCTCCCACCAGAACAGGATGTCGTCGGCCGTGTAGGGGGCCTGGCCGTCGGACCACATCACCCCCCGGCGCAGCTCGACGGTGAACTCGCGGTTGTCGGCCGAGGCGGTGAAGCTCTTGGCCACATGGGGGCTGAGCGGATAGCCCTGGGGGGACCAGCGCAGGAGCAGGGCGTAGGACAGCCGGTTGGCGATCACGTTCACATCGCTGGCGCTGTTGGCGATGCGCATCCAGGTGCCGCCG
>LVAZ01000057.1:18917-30816 GCA_001603055.1 Victivallales bacterium Lenti_02 | reverse complement strand
GGGGCGGACTTCGAGGTAGGCGGCGAGGGCGCGGCGGGCGGGGCGGCCGATGGGGACGATGCGTTCCTTGTCGCCCTTGCCGACGACGCGGAGGTAGTGTTCGTCGAGGTGGAGTCCGTCGAGACGGAGGGTGGCCAGTTCGGTGGCGCGGATGCCGCAGGCGTAGAGGACTTCGAGGATGGCGCGGTTGCGTTTGTCGAGGGGGTCGCGGCCGCGGAAGGCGCGCAGGAGACGGTCCACTTCGGCGTGGTCGAGGAGATCGGGCAGGAGGCGCCAGACGCGCGGTCCCTGCATGACGTCGGTCACGTCGTGGGGGACCAGGCCCGCGCGGGCGAGGTAGCGGCAGAACATGCGGATGGAGACGAGCCGCCGGGCGAGGGAGGTGGTCTCCAGCCCGGCGGCCTGGCATTCTTCGAGGTAGTCGAGGATGGCGTCCCGCCGGATGCCGGCGGGGCTGGCGATACCGCGCTCGGCGAAATAGTCGAGCGCGTCCACCAGATCGTTCCGGTAGGCGGCGATGGAGTTCTCCGCGAGTCCGCGCTCGATGAATTCGTGTTCCAGGAAGCGCTGGAGGAGGGTTTGCATCGCCGCCGTTCCGTCAGGCCTCGACCAGGCCCTTGGCGAGGAGGTCGGCGAAGTAGTCGATGGTGCGCTGGAGGCCCTGGCGGAGGGGGGTGGTGGGTTCCCAGCCGAGGATGGCCTTGGCCTTGGTGATGTCGGGCTTGCGCCGCCGGGGGTCGTCCTGGGGGAGGGGGCGGAAGACCAGTTTCGAGGAGGAGTTGGTCAGCTCGATGGTCAGTTCGGCCAGTTCGCGGATGGTGAATTCGCCGGGGTTGCCGACGTTGATGGGGCCGGTGATTTCGGCGGGCGTGGCCATGAGGCGCATCATGCCGTCGATGAGGTCGTCGCGGTAGCAGAAGGAGCGGGTCTGGTCGCCGTCGCCGTAGATGGTGATGTCCTCGCCGCGGAGTGCCTGGAGGATGAAGTTGCTGACGACGCGGCCGTCCTTGGGGTGCATGCGGGGGCCGTAGGTGTTGAAGATGCGGATGATTTTGACGGCGACGCGGTGCTGCCGGTGGTAGTCCATGAAGAGGGTTTCGGCGGCGCGTTTGCCTTCGTCGTAGCAGGCCCGGGGGCCGAGGGTGTTGACGTTGCCCCAGTACTCCTCGACCTGGGGGTGGATGTCGGGGTCGCCGTAGATTTCGGAGGTGGAGGCCTGGAGGATGGTGGCGCCGGTCCGTTTGGCGAGGCCGAGCATGTTGATGGCCCCGTGGACGCTGGTCTTGAGGGTCTGCACGGGGTCGTACTGGTAGTGGACGGGGGAGGCGGGGCAGGCCAGGTTGTAGATCTGGTCCACTTCGAGATAGATGGGGACGGTGACGTCGTGGCGGATCAGCTCGAAGCGGGGGTTGCCGAGGAGGTGGTAGATGTTGCGTTTGTCGCCGGTGAAGAAGTTGTCGAGACAGAGGACGTCGCTTCCCTGTTCGAGCAGCTTTTCGCACAGCCAGGAGCCCAGGAATCCGCCGCCGCCGGTGACCAGAACTGTCTTGCCCATGATTGGTTCTCGTTTCTCGCTGTTGGGTACGTGTCGCCGACCCTTTTCAGGGGGCGTATTGGATTCTGCCGTCGCCTTCGGTGCCGCCGCGGCCGAGTTGGCCGCGGCCGGTGACCGGTTCCCTGGTGCCATCCCGCCGGGGGTCCGTGTAGCGGAGGAACCAATCGCCCAGAGCCTGGCGGAGGTGCGCTTCGGTGGCGGCGTGGTCGCCATCGCCGGCCAGGTTGCGCGTCTCGCCGGGGTCCTCGTCCAGGTGGTAGAGTTCGTGGGGGCCGTAGGGATAACGGTGGATGTACTTCCAGGATTGGGTGCGGATCATGCGGACGGGGCCGTATTCGTCGCCGATGACGACATGTTCGCGGTCGGCGGGGGCTTCGCCGCGGAGCAGGGGGGCGAAGCTGGTGCCGGGGAGGGCGTCCGCCTCCGGATTCTCCAGGCCGAGATAGTCGACCAGGGTGGGCAGGAAATCGTAGTGGCTGAGGAGGTCGGCGCAGGTGGCGCCGGCGGGGACGTGGCCGGGGCGGGAGAAGATGGCGGGGACCTTGACGGATTCCTCGAACATGTTCTGGGGGAAGGTGGCGTTGCCCTTGCCGTAGACCCCGTGGTGGCCCATGTTCATGCCGTTGTCGCTGGTGAAGAAGACCAGGGTGTTCCCGCGCAGGCCGTGGCCTTCGAGCCAGTCGAGCAGACGGCCGATGTTGCGGTCCATGGCGGTGATGGCGGCGTAGTAGCCGCTGAGGTGGGCGCGGCGTTTTTCCGGGGTTTCGACCGGGATGCTGAGGAAGGTGGCCCAGGGGGGCGGCGCGAGCCCGTCGGGGGCGGAGGCGAAGGGGCAGTTGGCGTGGTAGTCGTCCCAGAGTTCGGCGGGATGCTGCTCCCGCCCCCAGGGGGAGTGGGGGGCGGTGTAGTGGACGCCGAGGTAGAAGGGGCGGGCGGCGCGTTCCGCCCGCTGCTGTTCGAGGAATTCGAGGGCCTGGTCGGTGATGGCGTCGGTCACGTAGCGCTCCTCCTCGCGGACGCCGTCGCCATCGATCATGGGGGCGCGGTAGTAGGGGCCGCCGCCCTTGGCGTGGACCTTCCAGAAGGAGAAGCCCTTCTGGGGGTGGTGGCAGTCGCCGAGATGCCATTTGCCGCTGAGCCCGCAGACGTAGCCTGCGGCGGCGAGCAGATCGGTGTAGCCGACCTGGCCGGCGAGGTATTCGACGAGTTCGCCGCCGCGTTCCGGTTCATAGGGGGCGATGGTGTCGCCGGCCCGGAGCCAGTCGTGGATGCCATGCTGGCTGGGGATGCGTCCGGTGAGCAGGGAGGCGCGGGCGGGCGAGCAGACCGGCGAGGCGCAGAAGAAATTCCCGCAGCGGAGGCCGGTGGCGGCCAGACGGTCCAGATGCGGCGTGCGGCATTCGCGGTTTCCCGCGCAGCCGAGGGTCCAGCTTCCCTGGTCGTCGCTCAGAATGACCAGAATGTTGGGACGGGAAGTGTCGGTGCTGGGCATGGCCAGGTCCAAGAATAGGCGGGGAGCGCGGATTTGCCTCTCCCGGCGGGCGATGGCTATACTATACCCCGCCGGGAAGGGTGATGAAAGCCGCGCCTCCGCCGGGCATTTCCGCTGGCTGTCGCCGGAGGATGGCGAAACGGGTTGCGCATGGTCGAGGTGGCGGTACATTACATGTCTTCGCCATTTTCGCGGTCTCTCGGCGCCGTCCGGCGGTTGCCCGGGCCGCAACGAATTCCACCTACGTATAGATGCAAGGATACGGACAGCATGAAGCGCACGTTTCAGCCCTCCCAGATCAAACGGAAACGCAGGATCGGCTTCCGGGCCCGCATGGCCACCCGCGGCGGCCGGGCCGTCATCAAGCGCCGGCGTCAAAAAGGACGTCTGCGGCTGACTGCCTAAGTGTTGTCCGCTGCCCAGGTGAATCGCGCGGAGGACAAATTGCCCGTTGCCACGACTGCCAGCGGAAGAGGGTCACGCAGGGTTTTCGCGTCCGGTTCCCGCCTGCGCACCCAAGCGCACATGGACGAGGTCCGCGCTTCCGGACGGAGCCGGGCCGGGCGTCTGTGCGTGGCGATTGTGGCTCCGGCTGCCGACGGGCAGCGGCGGGTGGCTTTCGTGATTTCCCGGCGCTACAGCCGCAAGGCGGTGGTGCGCAACCGGGCGCGGCGGCTTTTCCGCGAGGCGTACCGGCGTCTGCTGCCGGGTTTGGCGGACGGCTGGCTGCTTTTTCTGCCCCGCCACTACATGCAGCAGGCGAAGATGCAGGACGTGCTGGCGGAATTGCAGGGCCATCTGCGCGCTCTGGGCACCTGGTCGGAACCGGAGGGGCGGGAATCATGAACGCGCATGCCCTGGCCGCTGTGCCGTGCCGGATCGCGGTGATGCTGATTTCCGCGTACCAGGCCTTCCTCTCGCCGCTCAAGCGTCCCTGCTGCCGTTTCCACCCCTCTTGTTCCGAATATGCCCGCGAGGCCCTGCTGACGCATGGTTTTCGGCGTGGCGTCTGGCTGGCCGCCCGCCGATTGCTGCGCTGCCATCCCTTCCACCGCGGCCCCTGGTACGATCCGGTGCCCGCCCCTCACCCCCGCACCAGCCCGCGCCTGGTCCCAAGGAATTCCCATGAAGTTTGACAAACCGACCCTTATCGGCGTAGCCGTCTGTGTGGTTCTCCTGCTGAGCTGGGGCCGCATTCTGCAATGGATGGGCTACTCGACCCAGCCCCAGCCGCGTCCCCGGACGGTCGCTCCGGCCCCGGCGGCGCCGCCGGCTCCCGTCGCCGCCCCCGCTCCGGTTGGCGAGGTTCCGGTTGCCGCCGAGCAGGTTCCCGCCGTCCCCGCCGTTCCGGTTCCGGTTCCCGAGGATTTGCGGGCGCGGGCGCAGCAGCCCTGGCCGCTGCCCGCCGCCGCCGCGATTGCCGTCGAGGCCGAGAACGGCAGTTTCCGCCTGCGGATCGACCCGGCCGGCGGCGGCGTGACCCGGGTGGTGCTGGGCGAGTATTTCGAGGATACCGCCAAGGGCGGTGCCGCCGAGTTCCCGGTGACGCTGGGGCGTCCCGAGCTGCCGCTGTGCGCGCTGAATCTGGCCCAGGGCGGCTGGGCCGCCGGGCCGGGCGAGGTGGTCGCCCACGAGCCGGGTCGCCTGCGCCTGCGCCGCGCGGCCACCGGGCCGTCCGGCCAGAGCGCCTTCCTGGTCGAGGAATGGGCGGTGGCCGGGCCGGACGCCCCCTATCAGTTCGACTACACTCTGCGCCTGGAGTCGGCGGACGGTCGGGCGGTGAGCCTGGCCGGGATCGCCCTCGAGACGGGCGGCCTGCCGCCGACCACCTCCGCCCAGCGGGGGAAAAGCAAGACGGGCGCCGCGAGCGGGATCACGATTTCGCAGATCGGCGCCAAGCGCCCCCTCGGGCTGGCCGAGAAGCAGCTCGAGAAAATGAAGCCGGTCCAGCGTGAGGAGCTGCGGCAGTCGCCCGCCAACTGGGTGGCCGTGCACAGCCAGTACTTCGTGTTTGTGGTGGCCGCGCCCGAGGACCGCCATTTTGCCGGGGTGATGCCGTCCTTCGAGGCGTTCCCGCAGGACCCGGCCAAGGTGGACGGCCGTCCGGCGGTGGTGTCGCCCTGGTATCGGGGCCGGGTGCTGCTGCCGGAACTGTCGGCGACGGCGGACACGGGTGCCTCGCTCACTCTGCGCTGCTATGCCGGCCCCAAGAAGCTCCAGGTTCTTTCCACCTTGCCGAACGGGGTGGACAAGGTGATGGGCATCGACACGTTCATGGGGATGACCGCCGCCTGGATGGGGTGGCTCACCCGGCTGCTGCTGGCCTGCCTGGTGCAGCTCAAGGTGGTCTTCTCGGGCGACTGGGGCTACGGCTGGGCGATCATCGTGATCACCGTGGTGGTGAAGCTGCTGTTTTTCCCGCTGAGCCACAAGGGCACCCAGTCCATGCGCAAGATGCAGGCCCTCCAGCCGCAGTTGAAGGAACTGCGCGAGCGCTACAAGGACGATCCCCAGAAGATGTACCGCAAGCAGCAGGAGCTGTTCAAGGAGAACAACGTCTCCCAGCTTGGCGGCTGCCTCCCCATGCTGGTCCAGATTCCCGTGTTCTTCGGCCTCTACAACACCTTCCGCAGCGCCATCGAGCTGCGCCAGGCCAGCTTTCTCTGGGTGGCGGACCTGTCCCTGCCCGACACGCTGGCCTTCTCGCCCGAGGGGCTGCCCATCCGCCCCCTCGCCATCATCATGTCCGCCTCCATGCTGGTGCAGCAGAGAATGACGCCGGCGGCGGACCCCAACCAGCAGCGCATGATGATGTTCATGTCGCTGTTCTTCCTCTGGATTTTCTACGGGATGCCCGCCGGGCTCACCCTGTATTGGACGACGAACCAGATTTTGACCATTGTGCAAACGCTGATCACCCACCGCCTCGAAGACCGGCGGAAGGCCGCGCTGGCCGGCGGGGCGTCGGCGCAGAGCGCGTGATCTTTCATCGCCGGCAGGCACCCGCCGCGGAACCGGGTCTCGGGTTCGTCGGTGTCTGCGGCATCTCAGGGAGCAGAAACATGGCAGTGATCCAGGAACAGCAGGACCGGAGTGTTTCGGTCATGGCGGACATGCTCGGCAAGCTCGGCTTCGTGGCCGGGGTCGAGCCCCGCGAGGAAGAGGGCAAGCTGATTTTGTCCCTCAAATGCGAGAAGCCCGGACGGCTGATCGGCCGCAAGGGGGTGTACATCGACAGCTTCGAGCTGTTGCTGAACCGGATTCTCCGCAAGAGCTACGAGAAGTGCGACTGGGTGTCGCTCGAGATCGACGGCTACCAGAAGCGGCAGCGCCAGCGCGGCGGCGAACGGCGGAGCAATGTGGACACGGAGATGCTCGAGGGCCTGGCCAAGGACGCCGCCAAGGAAGTCCTGCGCTGGGGCGAGCAGAAGACGATCGGCCCCTTCACCGCGCCCGAGCGGCGGGTGATCCACATGGCCCTCCGCGATCAGGCGGGGATCGAGACGGAGAGTCTCCCCGAGGACGGCGACGGCCGCAAGCAGGTGATTGTCCGCGCCGCGAAGTAGCGCGGCGTCTTGTCCGACGCACGAACGCCTCCCGGCTGGCCGGGAGGCGTTTTTTGCTCGTGGGCAAACACGATGTGCGTCTCGATTGCCAGGCATCGGTTATGGTATTCGAGCCCTCGCCAGAGGGCGGCATATTGTAGCCCACGGCGGAAGCCGTGGGAAGGGCGGAAAATGGAAACTAAGCCCTCCCCCGGAGGGCGGCATATCGTTCCTTGGCCGTCAGTCCAAGGGGGGAGTCCGGCGTGGTATGACGCCCTTGCGGAACATGTCGCCACCCTTGCGGGGGCTCGGGACCAATCCCCTCCGTACCCAGGGCTCACGCCGCTGGGCTGCGATATTTCGCCCTCTGCGAGGGCTCAAGACCGAAGGCCGTTTTTTCCCAGGGTTTTGGTCTTGGCCTAACCGCCTCCCGGATGCCGGGAGGCGGTTAGCGTTTCCGGGTTCTTTCAGCGTCCGCTGATGCGTTCGATGGCGGCCAGTTCCTCGGCGGTGAAGGCGAGGTTGGCGAGGGCGCCGACGCAGTCCTTGATCTGGGCCAGGCGGCTGGCGCCGATGAGGGCCGAGGTGACCCGGGGCTGGCGGAGAACCCAGGCGATGGCCATTTGGGCGAGGGTTTGGCCGCGGGTGCCGGCCAGTTCGTTGAGCTGGGCGATCTGGGCCAGCCGTTCCGGGGTGACCGCCTCGCGCTTGAGGAAGCCGTGGGGCTTGGCGGCGCGGGAGTCCTCGGGGATGCCGCCGAGGTATTTGGCGGAGAGCAGCCCCTGGGCCAGGGGCGAGAAGACGATGCTGCCCATGCCCGTCTCCGCCAGGGTGTCGTAGAGGCCGTCGTCCTCGGTCCAGCGGTTGAAGATGCTGTAGGAGGGCTGGTGGATCAGGCAGGGGGTGCCCAGGCTCTTGAGCATGGCCGCCGCCTGGCGGGTCCCCTCGGAACGGTAGGAGGACAGACCCACATGGAGCGCCCGGCCGCTGCGGACGATGTGGTCCAGGGCGAGCATGGTTTCCTCGAGGGGGGTGTCGGGGTCGGGGCGGTGGTGGTAGAAGATGTCCACATAGTCGAGCCCCATCCGTTTGAGGCTCTGGTCGAGGCTGGCCACCAGATATTTGCGGGAGCCGCCGTCGCCGTAGGGGCCGGGCCACATGCGGTAGCCCGCCTTGCTCGAGATGATGAGTTCGTCCCGGTAGGGGGCGAGGTCCTGGCGCAGAATCCGGCCGAAGGTCTCCTCGGCCGAGCCGGGGGGCGGGCCGTAGTTGTTGGCCAGGTCGAAATGGGTGATGCCGAGGTCGAAGGCGCCGCGCAGCATGGCCCGCGCGTTCTCGGCGGTGTCGACCCCGCCGAAATTGTGCCAGAGGCCCAGGGCCACGGCCGGCAGGGTCAGGCCGCTTTTGCCGCAGCGTCGGTAGGTCATGGTCCGGTAACGGTCGGGAGAGGCGTCGTACATGGGTATATTCCTGGATGGAGACACGGGGGTTCAGGCAAGAAGGGTAGCGCCGGAATGGAACTCTGCCAGCTTGCCGCCGCCAAGGGATTGGCAGAAGGCCAACAACGTGGCAAGTTACAGCGTCCTATCCGATAAAGACCAATCGACCGCGCGGGTGGCATGCGATGAAAAAATACAGCTATGTGACCATTTCGGCGATTCTGTCCCTGCTTCTCCACTTGCTGATTCTGGGAGTGGCGGACAAAATCCGGCTGGCGGACATCACGGTGTTCCCGGTCGAGGAGCCGCCGCGCCCCATCCGGCTCGCCCATCAGACCGATGTCCGCGACGTGCGGGCGAATGTTCCCCAGAACACGCTGCGCCAGCAACAGCAGGCGGCCGAGGCTTTGAAGCAGGCGGACCAGCTCAGCGAGAAGATGAAGCAGGTGTTCCGCGAGGCGAAGCTGGACTTCGAGGCGAAGCCCCAGGTCCGGCTCGACGGTTTGGGGCGCCCGGTGCTGGCCCCGCCGCTGCCCGCTCCCGAGCAGGCGCGCCCGGCCACGGCCCCCCGCCCCAAGATCATCGAAGTGGACGCCGCCCAGCTCTCTCCCGAACGCTATGCCCTGGAACGGCGGGTCAGCCGCAAGCTGGAGAGGACCTACATTCCCGAACCCCATGTTCCCAGCCTGCTCACCCCCGGTGCCTTGCAGGGGGCGGTGGGCGCCACCTACGGCGTGGGCATGCGGATGGGCGGCCTGCCGGGCGCGGCCGGCATGCGGGTCGGCGATCTGCCGCCGGACGGCGGGCTGGGCGGCGGGCTGCTGGGGGGGCGGAACGAGTACACCCCCGCCGCCGGCATGCCGGGCTTCGGCAATCTGGGCGGGGACCTGGCGGATGTCAACCTCCGTCCCAAGGCCGGACAGGGCGAGGGGGATTTCCGCGCCCTCGATCCCTATGTGATCGTGAACGTGACCGTCTACGAGGACCGGGGCGGCGGCGGCTATTTCCGGGCGGACATCGCGGCCAATCCCCGGAGCGAGGAATTGTGGGACGTGCCCAAGGACATTCTCTTCGTCATCGACCACTCGACGAGTATTGCGAGCCAGAAGCTGGCGCAGTTCAAGGAAAGCACCGTCGAGGCCCTCGAATACCTCAACCCCAAGGACCGCTTCAACATCGTCTCCTTCACCACCACCGCGCGGACGCCTTTCCCCGACTTCGTGCCGTGCACGCGGGAGAACATCGCCCGCGGGCAGGACTATGTCCGCGGCCTGAGCCGGGGGGGGATGACCGACATCTTCGGCGGGATTTCGCCCTTCATCCGGCGCAGCAACGGCGCGGGCGTGCAGGCGGGGCGGCCCCTGAACCTCTTCCTGATGACCGATGGCGTGCAGACCGTGAACATTTTCGCCGACAGCGACTTCATCCGCGGCATCAAGGAGCTGAACCCCGGCAACGTCTCGGTCTACTCCTTCAGCGCCGACCGCCGGGCCAACCGCAATCTGCTCGAATTCCTCAGCTACCACAACCGGGGCTACAGCATGCACGTGGACGACCTCAAGGACTTCCGCTCGATGCTGGTAAACTACATGAGCACCCATTCGCAGTTGATTCTGTCCGACGTGAACTACCATCTGGCGGGCGGGATGGCGGACGAGGCGTTTCCCAGGATGCTGCCCCATCTGTACCGGGCGCAGACCCTGTCCTTCTACGGGCGTTTCGCGCCGGGGACGGAATTGGTGAACATCCGGGTCTCGGGCCGGGGCGGCGACGGGGAGCCCTACGAGCTGGTGTTCTGGAAGCGGCTCGAGGAATGTCTGCGCGGCGAGCCCGACCTGGCCCAGCAGTGGGCGGCCCAGAAGGTGTTCCATCTGGTGGGCCAGCGCGTGGTGAGCAATTCGCCCGAGGAAAAAGGGAAGATCGCGGACGAAATCCGGGAGCTTGCCCGCAAGTTCGACCTGTACGTGCCCTATTAGGCGGCGAGTGGCGGGGCGGGATGGCGGCCGGTTCCGGAAGGCGTAGACCACGGCCTGCCGGTCGGTCCTCCGTGGTGTCGAAAGGGGGTCGGGATGCAGTCAGGAATTTCCAGGCGCCAGCTTCTCAGGACGGGGGGCGTCTGCGCGGTGTCCCTGCCGTGGGCGATGCCCCGGTTGCTGGCGGCTCCGGCGAACGAGGTTCTCGGCATCGGCATGATCGGGATCGGCGGCATGGGCGGCGGCCACCTGGGGCGCTGTCTGAACCATGGCGGCGTGCGGGTCGTGGCGGTCTGCGACGTGGACGCCAACCGCCGCCGCGCCGCGCGCGACCGGGTCCACCAGAAATACGGCGACGACCTGAAGTCCGGGGTGTACCGGGGCTGCGCCGAATACGGCGATTTCCGGGAGCTGCTGGCGCGGGACGACATCGACGCGGTGATGATCGCCACCCCCGACCACTGGCATACCCTCATCAGCATCGCCGCCGCCCGCGCGGGCAAGGATGTCTACTGCGAGAAGCCGCTGACTCTGACCATCGGCGAGGCCAAACGGATCATCGATGTCGTCCGCCAGTGCGGCTGCGTGTTCCAGACCGGCAGCCAGCAGCGCTCGGGCTACAGCGGCATGTTCCGCTTCGCCTGCGAGATGGTCCGCAGCGGCCGCATCGGGGAACTCAGGACCTGCCATGTCACCGTGGGCGGTCCTTCCGGCGACTGTTTTCTGCCCGCCGAGCCGACGCCGGAGTGGATGGACTGGGACATGTGGCTCGGTCCGGCCCCGGTTCGGCCCTTCAGCGGCAAACTGCATCCCGGCAGTTGGCGCGGCTACCGCGACTATTCGGGCGGGGGCTTCACCGACTGGGGGGCGCATCATTTCGACATCTGCCAGTGGGCGCTGGACGCCGACGAATCCGGGCCGGTCGAGATTCACCCTCCCGGCATCAACGGCGCGGAACGCCTCGCCTTCCGCTACGCCAACGGCGTCGAGGTCTTCCACGGCGGTTTTGAAGGAACCGACGGCTATGGCATCACCTTCAAGGGAACGCGGGGAAAAATCGATGTCAGCCGTTCGGATTTGCGGACCGATCCGGCGGAGATCATGGCCACTCCCATCCGGCCGGACGAGGTGCATCTCTACCAGTCCCACGACCATTTCGGCAACTGGCTGGACTGCATCCGCACCCGGCGGCGGCCCATCTGCGACGTGGAGATCGGGGCGCGGTCGGTGACCGTCTGCCATCTGGGCAATCTGGCCTACTGGCTGAACCGCCCGCTGCGCTGGAATCCCGAAACCTGGGATTTCGTGGACGATCCCGGCGCGAGCCGCTGGATCAACCGGCCGCTGCGCGCACCCTGGACGCTGGACTGAACGGAGACTGGCCGGTGAAAGCATTTGCCCTGTTGCTGTGCGTTGCCGTCGCGGGTTGGGCAGTCGATGTCGAGCCCCTGTTGCCCGAACTGCGCGGGAGCGCGCCCGCCATCGAGCGCGCCGCCGCTGACTGGCGGGTCTTGCACGACGCGGTATTGGCCTATTATCTGCCCAGACTCGCGGCGGCGGAGATCGGTGACCGGAAGGAGCCGGCGACCGAGTACCAGGCCATTTGCTGGCGCGCGGCCCGGCCGGGGGCCGAGATTGAACGGCAGGCGGCCGGCGAGGCCATCGCCGCCCGCGTGGCCGGGGATTTGCCGCCGCATGTCCGGCTCTGGCTGCTGCAAGTCTTGCAGCATGTGGGCGGTCCCGAGGCGGTTCCGGCTCTGGTCGAACTGGCCGGTTCCCCGGATGGGGAAACCCGTGCCTGGGCCTTGCGGGCCTTGGCCGAAAACCCGGCGGCGGCGGCTGGCTTCGCCCGGCTGATTCCCGCCGCCCCCGCCGAATTCCTGGCCGAGCGGCTC
>LVAZ01000057.1:0-18837 GCA_001603055.1 Victivallales bacterium Lenti_02 | reverse complement strand
CCTGTGGTTCTGGCGCAGTTGCATTGTGCCGAAGGCATGGCGGCGGCGGGAAATCCTGCCGCTTTGGCGGCCTACCGCGAACTGCTGGGCGAAACCCGTCCCGAAACCGTGCGCTGCGGCGCGCTGCGGGGATTGCTCGCGCTTGCTCCCGGGCAGGCGGTGGCGCTGGTCGATATGGCTCTGGCTCAGGGGACGCCCCGCTTGCAGGGGGTGGCTGTGGATTATCTCCGCCGGACGGCGGACGAGGCGACGCTGAGCCGCTTCGGCGCGGAGTTGGCGACGCTTTCCCCGGCGGGACAGGTTTTGCTGCTCGATGTGTTTGCCGCCCGGCGGATTGTCGGCCTGCGCCCGGTGGCGCTGGCCGCCCTGGCCAGCCCGGCGGCAGAGACGCGGGTGGCGGCGGCGCGGGCCCTGGCGCAGCTCGGGGATGCGGCAAGCGTTCCCGTTCTGGTAACGCTGGCCGAGAACCCCGACAGTTTGGGCAAGGAAGCGTTTTCCTCGCTGCGGCAGTTGGCGGCTCCGGGCGTGGACGCGGCCCTGCTGGCGCTGGCTCGGGATGCGGCCGGGGAACGGCGTCTGCTCTGCGTCGATCTGCTGATCGAACGCCGGGCGGAAAGCGCTTTCCCCGCCTTGCTGGAATTCGCCAGACAGGAGGAGGACCGCAAGCTCGGCGCCTCCGCTTGGAAGGGGCTGGCCTTGCTCGGTGGCCGGGAGGATATTCCCGCTCTGGTCGAGGTGCTGACTACGGCCTCCTCCGACACTCTCCGGCGCAGTGCCGGCAAAGCCGTGGTCGCGGTGGCGCGGCGCGAACCGGTGGCCTCGCCGCGCGCGGCGGCTCTGCTTGCGGCCCTGCCGAATGCCTCCCCGGAAGCCCGGATCGAGCTGATCGGGGTCTTGGGCGAGCTGGGCGGTGCCGAGGCCCTGGCAGCGGTCCGCGAGGGTCTGGCGGCGACTCCCGAGCTGCGGGCGGCGGCGGTGCGGGCGCTGGGGGCCTGGCCGGATGCGTCCCCCGCCGACCTGCTGCTGACGCTTGCCCGCGACGAGACCGATCCCGTGCTGCGGGTGCTGGCCCTGCGCGGCTGCGTGCGCGCTCTCGGGCAGCCGGACGCCCCACCCCCGGCGGAAACCGTTCGCCGTCTCGGCGAACTGCTGGCGGCGGCGGGTCGCGACGAGGACCGCAAGGTGGTCCTGGCCGGGCTGGGGCAGGTTTCCCATCGGGATGCGCTGGCCGCGCTGCGCCCCAGTCTCGACCAGCCGGCCTTGCAGGCGGAGGCCGTGGCGGCGGTGCTGAAGGTCGCGCTGGCGGTGGCCCGCGAGGACCGGGCGCTGGCCGACCACTACCTCGATCTTGTCCTGGAACGGGCCGAGGCGGGGCCGCTCCGCGAGCAGGCCGATACCGCCAAGCGCCAGCTCGAGGAATTCGACGGGTTCCTCATGAACTGGCTGGTGGCCGGACCGTTCTTCAAAACGGCGGAGAAATGCGCCGTGATCGACATGGCCATGGAGCCGGAGAGCGAGAAGGCGGGCGCGGTGCGCTGGCAGCCCGCCCCCCTGGCCGGTGATCCGGCGACGGACTGGCAGCTCGATTTCGGGAGCATCTTCGGCGGCACCAACCGCGCGGCCTATGCCGTCACCTGGATTCACTGCGAGACCGGCGGCAAGGTCCGCTTCGAGCTGGGCAGCGACGACGGCATCAAGGTCTGGCTGGACGACACGGTGGTCCACCGTAACGATGTGGCCCGCCCCGTCCGGCGCGGCGAGGATGTGGTCGAGCTGGAACTGACTCCCGGCTGGCACCGGATCATGCTCAAGATCACCCAGGGCGGCGGCGGCTGGGGCGCCTGTCTGCGGCTGCGCGCCGCCGACGGGGGGCAACTATCCGGCTGGCGCACTCTTGCGGATTTCCGGGATTTGCGTATCATGGAGCAAGACCTTGGGACGCCGGTCTTCGGCGAATCCGCCCGGCGCGGCATCGCCGACATCGCGGCCCGGCTCAAGGCGAATTAGTAGACAAAATCTGAATCATTGGCCGAAAGTCGGCTTGAGCATGCTCCGTTTGCGATTAGCGTAGGTCCGATGCGAAGCCGGTGAGGAGCCTGCCTTCCGCCCCGCCCCCCTGATGACGAGGAAGTCTCCATGGATTGTGTTTCCATCGAACGTAGCACCCGCGCAAGCGGCATGCCTGGCGTGGAGATCGAGGACTACCTGTGCCCCGAGGTGGACTTGGTCTGTCCCTACTTCCACCAGCGGTTCGTGACCCGCGACCTCCGCCACCTGGTCTGCGAGGGGACGTTCGCCGGGGTCAAGGAAGCCGTGCGGCTGGATTTGGCCGGCGGCGAGGCCGTGCGGCTGACGCAGGGCGGGGCCAAGGTGCAGGTGGGGGATTTGCACCCGGCGGGGGACCGGTTTTTCTTCGTGCGCGGGGATGAGGTGCGGTCGGTCGAGTTGGCCACTGGCCGGGAGGAGGCAATCGCCGAGGTGAAACCGGCCGACGGGACGGCGATCACGGGCTCGGTCCACTTCTCGGCGGACGGCTCGTTTCTGGCTCTGGCCGGGAACCGCGCCCATGCCAGCGGGGTGAAGCTGGGCCGGGTCTACGCCCTGCATCTGGCCACGGGACGGCTGGAGACCGTGGTCGAGCGGCCCTTCCAGATCGGCCATGTGCAGTGCTCCCCCAGCGATCCGGATTTGCTGATGTACTGCCACGAGACGGGGGGCGCGTCGCCCCAGCGCATCTGGCTGGCGCGGGTGGGCGGCGGGGCTTCCTGGCCGCTGTTTCCCGAGCCGGGACATCCCTGGATCACCCACGAGACCTTCAGCGGCGACGGCCGGCAGGTGGTGTTCATCCGCAATCCGGAGGGATTCGGGATGATCCAGCCCGAGAACCGGGGGTTCCGCGGGTATTCCCTGCCGCGCGCCTGGCATCCGGGGCCGAATCGGGACGCTAGTCTACTGGTCTTCGACAGCCATGACGGCTATGTTGCCCTGTGGTCGGCCCAAACCGGGGTCGCCCATCTGCTGGCCGCGCGGGAGATCGCTCCCGGCGGTCCCCATCCCCATCCCTGCTTTCTGCCCGACGACCGCACCATGGTCTGGACGGCCAGCGGCCAGGGACGCCCCCATCCCGCCATCGCCCGCCTGCTCGGCGCCTAACGCTTGTTCCCAGGAGACGAACCCATGTCGGATCGCCCCAATTGGCACGAAGAGGTGTTCTTCGGCATTCATTACGATTTGCACGCGAAGGCGGAGGACACCGAATTGGGGGCCGAGGTGACGCCCGCGCATCTGCGCGAGCGCTGGGAGACGATCCGGCCCGACTGGATTCAGTGCGACTGCAAGGGGCATCCGGGCTACACCTCCTGGCCCACCAAGGTTGGCTCCACCTCGCCGGGCGTGGTCCGCGACGCCCTGCGCATCCATCGCGAAGTGACCGCCGACATGGGCATCCGGCTCGGCATGCACTATTCCGGCGTGATCGACAACCGCGCCCTCGAACTCCATCCCGAGTGGGGGGCCGTCAACGCCAAGGGCGAGGTCAGCCCGCGCTCGACCTGCCGCATCAGCGCCTACGCGGACGAGTTGATGATTCCGCAGTTGCTCGAACTGATCGACAACTACGACGTGGACGGGTTCTGGGTGGACGGCGAGAACTGGGGCTCGGCCCCCTGCTGGTGCGCCGCCTGCAAGACCGAATTCACCGCCCGGACCGGCATCGCCGCCGCGCCGACCGAGGCGGGGCAGGAGCACTGGGAGGAATGGCTCGCCTTCCAGCGCCAGCTCTTCGCCGAATACGTCGCCAAATACGCGGAGGCGGTCCACCGGCGCAAGCCGTCGTGCCTGGTATGCAGCAACTGGATGTACACCATCCGCCAGCCGGAACCGGTCGCCGTGCCGGTGGACTACCTGAGCGGGGACTACACGCCGAACTGGGGCGCGGCCCGCGCCGCCCTCGAAGGCCGGATGCTCGATTGCCGGGGCATTACCTGGGACCTGATGGTCTGGGGCTTCACCCGCAACTACCAGATTCCCACGTCCCCCTGGGCCATGAAGACCGCCGCCCATCTCAAGCAGGAAGTGGCCGAAGTGGTCGCGCTGGGCGGGGCGGTGATGGTCTACGCCAAGCCCCATCGGTCCGGCTGGCTGACCGGCTGGGAGCACGAGATCATCGCCGAGACCGCCGAATTCTGCCGCGAGCGCAAAGCCGCCTGCTTCCGCTCGGTCTCCGCCTCCGAGGCGGCGGTGCTCCACCTCGATTCCCATTACTACTCCTGCAACGATCCCCTGTTCAACTACGGGGCCGCCGTCCATCCGGTCGAGGGGGCGTTGAACATTCTGCTCGAAACCCATCGTTCGACCGACCTGCTCACCGAGGAGGCGGCGCTCGCCCGGCTGTCCCGCTACAAGCTGGTGGTGGTGCCCGAGCAGACCCGGCTCCGGCCCGCTCTGCGCCAGGCGCTGCTCGCCTACGTCGAGGCGGGCGGGGAGCTGGTGATGAGCGGGGCGCATCTGGCGGCGGAAGTGCCGGAACTGGTCGGCTGCCAGCCCGGCGAGTCGGTCCAGACCGTCCAGGTCGCGGTCCGGGGCGAATGCGCCCAACTGGCGGGGAGCTGGAATCTGCCCGTGCCCGAGCATGGCACCAAGGTCTGGGCCGGGGACTGCCGCAATCTCGAACCGGCCCACGAGGACGGCAACCGCCCGGTGGTCACCTCCCGGCGGCTGGGCAAGGGCCGGGTCGTGGCCATCCACGGCGCCCTCTTCCACAACTACTTCGCGATGCATTTCCCCCGCATCCGGGCCTGGTTCGAGGATCTGGTCGCCCGGCTGGGCATCGAGTGGACGGTCGAGCTGGCCGCTCCCGCCTGGGTCGAGGTCGTCTGCCGCCAGCAGGGGGACGCCCTGATGGTGAATCTCATCAACCGGGGCAGCGGCGAAACCCTTTCGCCCCAGCGCACCATCATCGAGGAGCTGCCGCCCGTGGATTCGGTGACCGTGGCCGTCCGCCGGGAATGCCCGCCGACCAGCGTGGCGCTCGAACCCGACGGCACCCCGCTGCCCTGGGACTACGCCGACGGCATCCTCGGCGTCACCCTTCCCGCCGTGCGCATCCACGACATCGTCGCCATCCGCTGAAGGTGCCCGCGGATATCCAGAGTCACCGGGGGGGGCACAAGGTTCGCGTAACTTGAACGCCTTGGTTTTCGGGGAATCGGGTATCCCGGCGACCATGCTTGCAGGGCATTCCCGCCAATCGTGCCGGACCCCGTGCCAATCATTCGCGTGGAGCGGTCGCGTCCTCGCGACCACCCGTCCCGCGCCATGCCTACCCGAGTTGTTGGCCGGGGCGCTTCCGGCGCTGCGCGCCGTGGCCACGAGGACGTGGCCGCTCCACGCGCTTGGTTTGTATGGCGGTGGCGGAAGGTGCCTCTCTTGCGCGTTCGGGTGCGTTCTGGAGGTCAGGGCTGGTCTTTGACCCGGGCCATGACGGTGCGCCGGTCCAGGCCAAGGGCGCGTCCCGCCGCCTCGTAGGAGCCGAGGCGCTCATAGGCCTGCCGACAGTAGCCGGAGAGCAGTTCGTCGGCCGTCAGTTTGCCGGTTTTCGCCCTGCCCCAGAAATCGTCGGGGGCGGTGGCGTGGGCCGGTCGGTATTCGCCGCGCAGCATGATGTTGCGCACGCATTGTTCGAGTTCGCGGACATTGCCGGGCCAGGGATAGTCGGCGGGCAGATTGGCCCCGATCCAGGCCATGGCCTCCTCGGTCAGGGGGGTGGCCTCGGTGGGGCCTGCTACCCGGACGGCGATGAAGCGCACCAGCGTGGCCAGCTCGGCGGGGTCGCTGGCGACCCGTTCGCTCAGGGAAGGGGCGCGAATGGTGTCCGCGCAGAGCCGGTAGTAGAGGTCGGTGCGGAAGCGTCCGGCGTTGATTTCCGCGCCCAGTTCGCGGTTGGTCGCGGCAATGAGCTTGCCGGCGAACTCGCGCGGCTGGGTTTCGCCCAGGCGGGTGAAGACGCGGCTTTCCAGCACCCGCAGGAGTTTGGCCTGGATGTCCAGCGGAATCTCGCCGATCTCGTCGAGAAAGACGGTGCCATAGACGTCGCAGGTCTCGAACCAGCCCTGGTGCTCGTCGAGCGCGCCGGTGAATGAACCCCGGCGATGGCCGAACAGCTCGGACTCGATGAGGGTGGGGGACAGGGCCGCCAGGTTCAGGGGCCGGAATTCCGTCCGCCAGTTCGCGGCGAATTCGCCCCGGCGATGGTCGAAGGGAATGTAGCGGGAGAAGGCGATGGCTCGGGCCACCAGTTCCTTGCCCGTTCCCGAGGGGCCGTTGATCAGCACGGTGATGTCGCCCAGCCGGTTGTACAGCGAGCGCCGGTAGCGTTCCATGTCGCTGGCGAAGATCGACTGCCAGACGGCGGCCCGGAGCCGGGCGGTCACCAGCGAGGGGCCCAGAATGTGGCTGAAGATGCAGTAGAAGGCCCGCCGGATTTGGAACAGGCAGGCAAAGAGGTGCGCGGCCTCCGCCTCGTCGTCGGCGGGCAGACCGGCCGTCGTGAACAGGCTCCGCCAGTCCGCCACAAAGGCTTTGAAGAAGGGCGCCTTGGTTCCCGTCTCTCCCGCCACGGCTTCCTGGAGCAAGTCGTAGAACTGCGGCACATAGCGGTAGTAGAGCACGTAGTCCGCGATTCTGGCCATCGCCCGGCGGTCGGCGGCCGACGGCTTGGTCCCCGCCCCGGAACGTGCGCCAAAGACGCGCACCAATTCCTCGCCCCGGTCCTTGATGCCCAGCACGTTCTGGTTGTCGTCGGGAATCTCGTCCCGGGCGTTCCAGACCCGGTCGTCGCCGACATAGTCGTCGCCCAGCACCCGGCGTTCCAGGGTCAAGCGCTCCGGCAGAAACGGATTGCAGCGGGCCAGTTCGCCAATGGCTTCGGCCCGGGCCAGTTCCTCGGCGGTGAATATCCCCATGATTGCATCTCCCGGCTTTCGACTCGTGCAAAAAATGAACAACGGATAGCATAAAACGAACAAAGGTAGGATGCAAGACTATTTGTCTTGGATGTCTGTATTTTGTCTTAACTTGTTTATTTACAAGTATATGTGTGGTGTATCCTCCATTTGGCATGGTTTGTGTTATGGGGTTGCCATGAGCTGCGGCGTCCTGCCGCAGGCAACGACCGCAAGCAAACCAAGGAGACTTGCCATGAAGAACCAGCAGCCGCAGCGTCAGAAACAGAGTTGCCCCCGCCCGCATTTCCGGCCGGTGCCGCCGGTCCGCCGGTCCGGTTTCCGGACCGTGTCCCGCCTGGCCCTCGGCATGCTGCTCGCGGTTCTGACGGTGGCGCGGGGGGCTGGCATGCTCCAGCCCGCCGATGCCGGGCATCAGCCGATCCGAATCACCGACCATGCCGTCCAGGTCGTGATCAACAACGGGTTCGCCATCACCACCGTCACCCAGACCTTCGACAATCCCAACCCGGCGCCGCTGGAGGCGATCTACAGCTTCCCGCTGCCCAAAAGCGCCAGCCTCTCCGAAGTGCGGATTCTGCTCGGGGAGAACGTGATCAACGGCGAGGTGCTGGCCAAAAACCACGCCGAGCAAGTCTACGAGGAGGAGAAGCAGGCCGGCAACGATGCGGGGCTGGCGAGTCGGGAGGGCTATCGGCATCTGCGCTTCAAGGTCGCTCCCGTGCGCCCCGGCGTGCCGGTGGTCATCACCTTCGTCTACTACCAGAGCCTGACCCTGGATACCGAAGTCGGCCGGTATGTGTACCCGCTGGAGGAGGGGGGAACGGATGAACCGGCCGCCCTGAGCTTCTGGTCGCAGAACGACCAGGTGGAGGGGACGTTTTCCTTCGCCGTGGAGCTGAAGTCCGCCTGGCCCGTGGCCGATGTCCGTCTGCCGGGTCTGGAAGGTGCCGCCACGGTCGAGCGTCTCGCCGAAGGGCACTGGCGGGCGCGGCTGGATCAGGCGAACATGGGCTTGAACCGCGATCTGGTGTTCTACTACCGTTTGGCGAACAACCTGCCGGGGCGCGTGGAACTGGTCACCTACCGTCCCGCTCCGGACAAGGCCGGGACGTTCATGCTGGTCGTGACGCCGGGGATCGATCTGAAGCCGCTGGACCGCGGCGCGGACTATGTGTTTGTGCTCGACACCTCAGGCAGCATGAGCGGCAAGCTGGGGGTGCTGGCGGAAGGCGTGGCCCGGACGCTCGGCGAAATGCGCCCGCAGGACCGCTTCCGCGTGATCCAATTCAACTCGCAGGCGTCCGCCGTCACCTCCTCGACTTGGCATGCGGCAACCCCGGCAGCCGTCCAGGATGCCATCGCCAGGGTCAAGGGTCTGCAATCCCAGGGCGGGACCAATCTGTACGACGGAATCGCGTTGGCGCTGAAAGACCTGGACGACGACCGGGCGACCAGCATTGTGCTGGTCACCGACGGGGTGACCAACACCGGGAACATCAACCCCAAGGCCTTCCATGAGTTGCTGAAGCAGTACGATGTGCGGGTGTTCGGCTTCCTGATGGGCAACAGCGCGAACTGGCCGCTGATGCAGGTCATCTGCGACGCCAGCGGCGGTTTCTACGCATCGGTCTCGAACGCGGACGACATCATCGGGCAGATCATGCTGGCCAAGTCGAAGGTGCTCCATGAATGCCTGCACGACGCCACGCTGAAGGTGCAGGGAGTCAGGGTCCGGGATACCACCGACGGGGCCTTCGGCAAGGTGTATCGCGGCCAGCAGTTGGTGTTTCTCGGCCGCTACGACCGGCCCGGCCGGGCCACGGTGGAGCTGCGGGCCCGGCTGACCGGCGAGGACAAGGTGTACAGCGCCAGTTTCGACTTCCCGGCGGTGGATACCGCCAATCCGGAGTTGGAACGGCTCTGGGCGCTTGACCGCATCGAGGCGCTCGAACGCCAGCGCGATGTGGGTCTGCTCCCCGTCGAGGAATCGGCGACCGCCATCCGCGATTTGGGAATCACGTACCAGTTGGTCACCGAGGAAACCTCGATGGTGGTACTCTCCGACGAACGGTTCGCCAGCCGGGGCATCGAGCGCCGGAACCGCGAGCGGGTGGCCACGGAACGGGTCGCCCAGAGCCAGCGGGCAGTCCAGCCCGCCGCCAGTCGCCAGGTGGATGCCGAAAAGCCGGCCTTCCAGCATCGGGCTCCCTCGATCGGTGGCGGCGGCGGGGCTCTGGACCCGCTGAGCGTGCTGGGGATGCTGGCCCTGGCCGGCCTGATGTGCTGCCGCCGCTCGTCCCGCAAACGGCGATAGGTTCCGTAATGCACGGGGCCGGGAGGCGTGGATGCCGCCCGGCCCCTTTGCCCGTCGAACCGCGCAACCGAAACCACGACCGGATTCACCATGCAGACTCAATCCTCCATCATCTCCCGCCGCCGCTGGCCGCTCGCGACTCTGGTCATTGCCGTCGCCGTGCTGGCCATCTTTGCGGGCGGGGAGTCCGTCCAGAGCCTCCTGCAGTACGATGCGGAGGCGATTCGTTCCGGCCAGTGGTGGCGTCTGTTCACCCAGCACCTGACCCATTGGGACAGCAGCCATCTGTTCTGGGACAGCGTCGCCTTCCTCGTTCTCGGCACGGTGTGCGAACTCCGCAACCGCACCCGGTTTCTCGTCTGCCTTGCCGTGTCAGCCCCGCTGATTTCCCTGGCGCTGCTCGGCAATCTGCCCTGGCTGCATCTCTGCCGGGGTCTTTCCGGACTCGATTCGGCCCTGTTCGCGGTCGTGGTCTGGCAGATCGCCGTGGAAAGTAGGCGGGAAGGCGAGGCCAAACCGGATGTCCGGCGGGTCTTGGTAGCTGGAATTGCCGCCCTGCTGTTCGTGGGCAAGTGCCTGTACGAACAGCGGACCGGGAGCATGCTGTTTGTGAACAACGCCCCCGACGGTCCGGTGGTCGTCTACCTGGCCCACCTGGCCGGCTTCGCCTGCGGCTTGGCCGTGGCCGCCGCCCTGCACTTCAGAGGGCTTGGGCGACGAGTTCGAGGATGCGGGCGGCCGCTTCCTCTTTGTCGAGCAGGGGCAGGGGGATGGGGGGCTGGTTGCGGCGGAAGATGGTGATGCGGTTGGTGGGGACGGCGAAGCCGCTGTCGGCGGCGGCGACGTCGTTGGCGCAGATCAGGTCGCAATTTTTGCGTTCGAGCTTGTCCTGGGCGTAGCGTTCGAGGTCGTGGGTTTCGGCGGCGAAGCCGACCAGATAGGGGCGGGGGGAGAGCGCGCCGAGGGAGGCGAGAATGTCCGGGGTGCGGACCAGAGGGAGGGTCAGTTCGTCCAGCCCGGTCTTCTTGAGTTTCTGGCCGGCGGTATCGCGGGGGGTGAAGTCGGCGACGGCGGCGCAGAGGATGGCGGCGTCGCATTCGTGGACCCGGCCGTGGACGGCGGCGTGCATTTCGCGGGCGCCGCGCACGGGGATGGTTTCGAGGCCGGGCATGGGGGGACAGCGCAGGGCGAGGGGGCCGTGGACGAGGATGACGCGGGCCCCGAGGCAGGCGGCGACCGTGGCGAGGGCGATGCCCATGCGGCCGGTCGAGCGGTTGGTGAGGAAACGCACCGGATCGATGTCCTCGGCGGTCGGTCCCGCCGTGATGAGGATGGTCCGGTCGGCCAGAAGGCGCGGGGAGCAGAGCCAGCGCGCGGCCAGCAGGACGTCCTCGCGGGCGAAGGCGGGAAAGGCGGCGCTGGCCTGGCCCAGCCCGGCGACCCGGCCGAGGGAGGGAAGGGTCTCCAGCCGCAGGCCCACCGCCTCGTCGGCGGGGCAGAGGATAATCGGAATGCCTGCGGGAACCGTGTCCACCGGCTCGATCCCGGCCAGACGGAAGGCGGCGGGGGTGAGCAGTTGCCGGGCCGCGTCGGTCAGAACCACCTGCACCTCGTACCCGGCGGCAATCAGCCGGACGGCGACGGCGGGGGCGGCGCAGGCATCGAGGCCACCGCCGACGAACAGGGCTAGAGGGAAAGTGCTCATGGTTTGCCGACCGGTTCGATCCAGTTCCGCCCGTCGCGCTGCAGGAGTTCGTCCGCCGCCTCCGGGCCGGCGGAGCCGACGGTGTAGAGGGGCAGGGAATCGGGGGAGAGGGTTTTCTCGAAATCGAGCAGGGGCTCGACGAACTGCCAGGCGGTCTCGACGCTGTCGGAGCGCCAGAAGAGGGCAGGGCGTCCCCGCAGGGCGTCGAGGACGACCTTGGCGTAGCTTTCGGCGGTGACTTTGCCCAGTTCATCGTAGCGGAAGCCGAGTTTGGTCTGCCCGACCAGGTCGCTGCCGCCGGGTTTCTGGGCGTTGAAGGTGAGGCTGATGCCCTCTTCGGGCTGGATGCGCAGATGGAGGACATTGGGCCGGATGGCGGCGCAGGCCTCCTCGCTGCCGAAGATGCAGAGGGGGACGGTGCGGAACTGGATGGCGACCTCGGTCACTTTGCGGCCCAGGCCCTTGCCACTGCGCAGGTAGAAGGGGACGCCCTGCCAGCGCCAGTTGTCGATGTGGACGCGGAGGGCGGCATAGGTGGGGACCACCGAACCGGGGGCGACGCCGGTCTCCTCCCGGTAGCCCCGGTACTGGCCGTAGACGAAATCCTTGGGGTAGAGGGGGCGGAGGGCGCGGAAGACCTCGTGCTTGCGGTCGCGGATGGATTCCTCGTCGCCCGCGAGGGGCGGGTCCATGGCCACCAGGGCGAGCACCTGGAGGGTATGGTTCTGGATCATGTCGCGGACCACGCCAGCTTCCTCGTAGTAGCCGCCGCGCCCCTCGATGGTGAGGCTTTCGGCGACGGTGATCTGCACGTTGTCGATGTGCATCCGGTTCCAGAGCGGCTCGAAGATGGCGTTGGCGAAACGGAAGACCATGAGGTTGCGGACGGTGTCCTTGGCCAGGTAGTGGTCCACCCGGTAGACCTGGCGCTCGTCGAAGAGATCGAGGACGCGCCGGTTCATGCGGCGGGCGGTTTCGAGGTCGCGCCCGAAGGGTTTTTCCATGAGTGCCCGCTGGCGGGGATGGGCGCGGCCCTCCTCGGTGGCGAAGGGGGTTTCGGCGAGGCGGAGAACCAGCTCCTCGGTGACGCTGGGGGGGAGGGCGAAGTAGAAGAGGGTGTTGCCGAGGGCGGGGCATTCCGACCGGCTCCGCATGCGTTCGGCGAGGGCGGTGAGGTCCGCGGCCGAGGTGTAGTTGCCGGCGTGGTAGTGCAACCGCTGGCAGAGCCGCCGGACGGCAGCCTCGTCGATGTCCCGTGCGTGCTCGCGCAGAGCCAGTTCGGCTTCCCGGCGCCAGCCGTCGTCGTCCTTCGGGGAGCGCCCGAAGCCGAAGACGAGCAGCTCGGGGGGCAGGGCGGCGCGGGTTTCGAGATCGAGCAGGGCAGGGAGCAGTTTGCGCTTGGTCAGGTCGCCGGAGGCGCCGAAGACCAGCAGCATGCAGGGATGATCGTTGCCGCAGGGGCAGGACTTCATATTGGGTTCCCCAGGTTGGGTCGGTTCGTGGGCGGTCATGGCTCAGACCCGGCCAACCGCGCGGGGTTCGGGAAATCGGCTAAAAGGTGCAGCCGAGTTTGACGAAGAGATTGCGTCCCGGCGCGGGAATCCACTCGCCCGCCACCACGTACTCGCGGTCGAAGAGGTTCTCGAGGCCGGCGCTGACGCGCCAGTCGATGCCGTTGCCGACGGCCTGGTGCCAGGCGTAGCCGAATTCGAGATTGAGGGTGGCCCAGCCGGCGGTGGTGTCGTAGCCCGCCGGGGGCTCGGGGCTGTCGTCGCGGACGCCGTCGGCGGCGCGGGCGAAGAGGTCGAACCAGGCGCGGTTCCAGTCGCCCCGCAGTCCGAAGCGTCCTTGGATCAGTGGGTTGCCGGTGTCGTAGGAGGTGGCACCGTTGTCCTCCTCGTAGCACTTCCGCATCCAGGTGCCCACCAGATAGGGGGTGAGGGCGGCGGCGGTGCTCATCTCGATCCGGTAGGAGGCGGCGAGTTCGAGGCCGAAGCTGCGCGACTCCTCGATGTTCAGGTACTGGTAGAAGGGGCCGACCGAGCGCCAGGCAATGTAGTCCTCGGACTGGGAATAGAAGACGGTGGCGTCCACGTCGAGCGCGCCCCTGGCGTAGCGGGCGCCGAACTCGAGGCTCTGGATGGTTTCCGGGTCGAGGTCGGCGTTGGGCATGATGGGACGGCCGTCGAGGCTCGAGGTGGACTGGGTGTAGAGTTCCTGGAGGGAGGGGAAGCGATGCCCCTGGCTGTAGCCGAGGCGGAAGGTCCAGTCGGCCAGAGAGCGGTTGACGAGGGCGGCGCTGAACACGGTCTGGTGGTCGCGGGTGGTTTCCTCGGGAATGGCGCTGTTGGTCCATTCCAGTTCCGAGCGGACCCAGGTGTGGCGGACGCCGAATTCGGCGGTCCAGCCTTCGGCGAACTGCCATTCGTCGCGGGCGAAGAGGGCGAGATGCTGCTGGCTGGCCTCGTCGCGGCTGCTGGTTGCGACCTGGAAGGGAGGGAGATTGTCAAGGAAAACGATGGTGGTGTCGCTGGCCGCGTCGAGCCCGTCGCGCCGCCAGTCGGCGCCGGTGGTCACGGTATGGTTCCCGAAACGCCAGTCAAGCTGGAGGGAGAGGCCCAGCGTGTCCTGGTCGTTGTCGGTGTGGACATCCATGTCGGTAAGGCGGGGTCCCATGAACATGTTGAAGGACTGGTCGAGTTTTTTGTAGGTGGTCTGGTAGTAGGCGTCGAAATGGATGCGTTCGAGATGGGGCATGGGGTCGAAGGTGTCGAGGAAGAGGGAGATGCTTTCGCGATCCCAGTCCGGCAGGTCGATGCTGCCGGCGGGCAGGGTGGGGGTGGGGTAGTCCCAGTAGGAATTGACGTCGCTTTGGTAGCTGTCGTAGCGGACGCCGACGGCGAAGGCTTCCTCGCGCCAGCCGAGGTAGGCGGAACCCTCGAAGGCTTCGAACCCGGTGTCGGGGAGGGTGCCGCCGGGAGTCCGGCGGTTGCCGTGGTCGAGCACGGTGCCGCTCAGGTTGTACTCGAAGTGGTCGAGGCTGCCCGCCAGGCTGAGGGAGGTGCCCCAGCCCTTGGTGGTGGTGTCGTAGGTGTAGTCCAGCGAGCCGCCGACCGGGTGGGGGCCGCCTTTTTTGGTGATGATGTTGACCACGCCGCCGAGGGCCTCGGAGCCGTAGAGCACGGAGCCGGGGCCGCGGATGATCTCGATGCGCTCGACGCTGCCCGCCGTCAGCAGCATGGGCGGGCCGGCCATGGACTTGTTCTCGGTCAGTTTCTGCCCGTCGATCAGGATCAGCACCCGGTTGGGACGCTCGCCGCGGATGCCGACCCGCTTCATGCCCGGATTGGACTGGACGTTCAGATTCAGGCCGGGGACGTCGCGGAGCAGGTCGCCGACCGTGCGCTCGGGCTGGCGTTCGAGGATTTCGGGGCCGATGACGGTGAGGGACTGGGCCACGTCCTCCCGGTCCTTTTCGGTCCGGGTGGCGGTGATGACCAGCTCGGGCAGGGAGTCTTTCGCTGCCGGAGAGTCGTCGGCAAGGACCACCCAATTGGTTGCAACCAACAGGGAAAGGGCAAGACGGGAGGCGATATCGCGCATTCGGGGGAACCTCGGTTGGGCAAGAGGGAATACCGCAAGAACTTGCTCTCTGCGCCGGGTATTGCAAGCGGGAAAATCGCCTTCGCGTTGACAGGTTGGGGTGGGTGGACGACTGTAGGGGGCGATTGGTTGCCTGCCGCTGACGGCGGGCGTTTTTCCCCGGAGAAGTCCCCGGTCATGAATCCGTCCTCCCAGAATGCCAGAATACGCGAGCGTATGTTCGCGGTCGCGGCCTGGTTCTATCTGATCTGCCTGCCGCTGGCGATTCCCCTGCGCGGGCCGCTGTATCTGCACGATTTGGCGGCGCCGGTGCTGCTGGCGGCGGTGGTGGCGCGGAAGGAGTGGTGGGCCTATCTGCGCTTCCCCGACCTGCTGTTGCCGGTCTTTCTGGCTCTGGCCGGGGTGGCGACGCTGGTGCACGGGGCGGGCGGCTGGAACTTGTACCGGCTGGTTGTCGTGGGCTATCTGGCCCTGACGTATGTGTTCTTCGCGGGCCAGCCGCTGCACCGTCGGCATCTGGCGTGGTATGGGCTGACGGTGCTGGGGGCGATGTGGTTTGCCGCCGCTTGGCAGGTGATGCGAGGCACCATGGCCACGGTCGGGGTCTACGAACAGAGCACGCTCGAATTCCTGGTCCAGCGTTTTTCCTTCACCTTCCCGAATCCGAACTTGGCCGGTTCCTTCTATGTGCTGCCGGTGGCCTGTCTGCTGCTGGGGGTTGCCGGGCGGGGGCGGCGGCTCGAGGTCCGGGAAATGGCGCTTGGCCTGCTGGCTTTGGCGGTGCTGCTGGTGCCGCTGGGGCTGACCGTGAGCAAGCACATGCTGCTGTCCTTCGCCGTGATCGCGGGGGCGGTGGTGGTCGAGCGCGGGCGTCAGGCGGGCTGGCGATGGCTGGGCTTGGCGGCGGTGCTGGGGGTTTTCGTGCTCTTCTATCTGACCGTGCTGTTCCCCTTCTTCCCGCTCCAGCCCCGGTTCCCCTTCTTCAACCACGCGACCTGGGGGATGTACACCATTCATCAGGACATCTACTGGCGGATACTGACCGGCTCCTTCTCCTCGCTGCTGCTCGGGGTGGGGCCGGCGGCCATGCGCGATCTCTACCCGCTGCATGTCGATATCGAGCATGTCCAGGCGGTCCTGGCCCAGTACGAAAAGGTCGCGCTGGTCGATAGCTTCGCGGTCTACATGGACGCGCACAACGAGTATCTCAGCACCGGCACCGCCTTTGGCCTGCCCGCTCTGGCCGCGCTGCTGGGATTCTGGATTTCCCGCGCGGCGGTGGCTTTCCGCCGCCACCGGGACGAGCTGGCACTGTTTTTCGTTGTCGGGCTGCTCGGCTGCTGTCTGTGGGACGATTTGGCGAGCAAGCGCTGGATTTGGCTGACGCTGGCCCTGCTGGCGGGGAGCGCGCGCCGGGACACGGAGGCGGCGGCATGACCTACGGCGTCGTCACGATCTGCCGGAACGCCGTCGGGACCATCGAGCGCTGCCTGCGTTCGGTCCTGGCCCAGGCGGTGCCGCCGGAGCAGTACCTCGTGGTCGATGGCGGCTCGGCCGACGGCACCCGCGAGCTGGCGGCGGGCTGGGCCAAGGATTTCGCTCCCGCCTGCGAGTTTGTGGTGCTCGACCAGCCCCCGCCACCGCCGGGCATGGCGGGCATTCCCCATGCCTGGAATCTCGGTCTCGAACACATCCGGACGGATGTGGTGTTTCTGCTGAACGCCGACGACTGGCTCGATCCGGAAGCCGCCGCCGCCGTGCTGGCCGAATTCGCCGAACACCCCGAGGCGGACCTGCTGCTCTCCCCCATCCGCATTGTGGACGGGGAGGAGGAGCGCCTGCTGCGGCCCCGGCCCCTGTGGCTGTTTCCGTTCCTGATGCCGGTGATGCATCCGGGCTGCTTCGTGCGCCATCGCGCCTACGAGAAGGTGGGTCTGTTCGACGAACGTTACCGGATTTCCGCCGACTACGATTTCATGTACCGCTGCCGCCGGGCCGGGCTGGGCTTCCGCTCCTTCCCGCGCCCGCTGGTGAACATGCAATGGGGCGGGATGGCCCGGCAGAATCTGCCCACGGCACGGCGCGAAACCCTCGCCATCGCCCGGCGGCACTGCCGTGTCCCCGGCCTGCCTTTCCTGGCCTTTGCCCTGCGCCGCCTGCTGGGGCGCTAAAGGAACCCTTGCCGACATGTGTGGCCTAGCTGGCATCTTCGACCTGCGCGAGGGACGTGTCCCGGACGCCGCCCTGCTCGAGCGGATGAACGCCCGGCTGGTCCATCGCGGGCCGGACGCGGAGGGCGTTGACTGCGGGCCGGGCTGGGGCCTGGCGAGCCGTCGGCTGGCGATTATCGGCGTGTCCGACGGGCGGATGCCCATGGCGAACGAGGACGGCTCGCTCCATCTGGTCTTCAACGGTGAAATCTACAACCACCGCGCCCTGCGCGAGCGGCTGCAACAGCGCGGGCATCAGTTCCGCACCCACGCGGACACGGAGGTGATTCTCCATCTTTACGAGGAGCGGGGCGCGGATTTGGTCAACGACCTCGAAGGCATGTTCGCCTTCGCGCTGGTGGACGCGACCCGGCAGGAGCTGCTGCTGGCGCGGGACCGGCTGGGTCAAAAACCCCTGCACTACGGCTTCACCCACGATGGCCTGCTGGTGTTCGGCAGCGAACTCCAGGCCCTGCTGGCCTGCCCGACCCTGCCGCGCGATCTGGACACGCGGGCCTTGGCGGACTATTTCGGCCTGGGCTACGTGCCCGCGCCCCGGTCCATCTACCGGGCGGTGCGGCAGTTGCCCCCGGCCCATCGGCTGACCGTGCGGCGCGGCGACGAAGTCGGCCCGCCGGAACGCTGGTGGCGGCTGCGCTACATGCCCAAACAGGATGTATCCTTCGCCGAGGCGGTGACGCGGACGGGCGAACTGATTGATCGGGCGGTGGAACGGCGGCTCGAAGCGGAAGTTCCCCTCGGGGCCTTTCTCTCGGGCGGCATCGACTCCGCCGTGGTGGTGGCCCATATGCAGCGGCATCTCGACCGCCCGGTCCGCTCCTTCACCATTGGTTTCGCCGAACCCCGCTATGATGAGCGGAGCGAGGCGGCCGAGGTGGCCCGGCAGGTGGGCACCGAGCATCGCGAACGGCTGGCGGAACCCGCCGACGCGGACCTGCTCCGCCGCCTGGTACGGCATTACGGCGAGCCCTACTGCGATTCGTCCCTGCTGCCCACCGCGCTGCTCTCCCGCTTCACCCGCGAGGCGGTGACCGTGGCTCTGAGCGGGGACGGCGGCGACGAGCTGTTCGGTGGCTATCGCCGCTATTCCTTCCTGGCTCTGCACCGGTATTTGCGGCTGGTTCCGGGACCGTTGCGGCGGACCTTGGCGAAGGGGATGCTGGCGGTGCTGCCGGCGGCCCGGGCCGGACGGACGGCGCTGGAGGAAGTGCGCCGTTCCCTGGTCGCCTTCGCCCAGGAACCACTGTCCTGTTTCGCCGGCTTCCAGCAAATCCTGAACCGCGAGGCGGTGGACTCCCTGCTGGCTCCGGCGGCGGGGCACTACCTCGAGGATTGGGAATGCTTCATCCAGGCGGGCACGGCCCGCGACTCGGTCGAGCAGTTCCTCGAACTGGATACCGCCTGCTATCTTCCCGACGATCTGCACCGCAAGGTGGACATCGCCTCGATGGCCTGCGGGCTCGAGGTCCGCGCCCCCTTCATGGACCGGGAATTGCAGGAATTCGTGGCGGCTTTGCCGAGGGAGTACAAATGCGGGGTGCGCACCCGCAAGCGGTTGTTGCAGGCCCATGCCCGCAGCCTGCTTCCCGCCGCCGTCGGCCAGCGCCCGAAACGGGGGTTCGGAGTGCCGGTGGCTGAATGGCTGCGCGGGGGGCTGCGCGAGCAGACCCAAGCCCTGGCGGTGGACCTCGCTTCGTGGGACCGGCGCGGCCTGCTGAATCCGGACCTGGTCGCCCATTTGGTCGGGGAACATCTGGCGGGGCGGCGGAACTATGCCTTCCCGGTGTGGGCCTTGCTCTGTCTGAGGCTATGGTACGAGGAAGTAGACTCCCTGTAGAATGTGGTACCATGGACCCGCACGCACTCGCCGTTCTTGAATTTCCCGCGTTCCTGGCGGAACTGGGCTCGCTCGCCCAGACCCCGCTGGGCAGCGCCCGTATCCGCGCCTTCCATCCGGCCATCGGCATCGAGGAGATCGTTGCCCGCCGGAAGCCGTTTCTGGACACCATGCGGCTGTTC
>LVAZ01000005.1 GCA_001603055.1 Victivallales bacterium Lenti_02 | reverse complement strand
CGGACCGGCTTGCCGGGAAATTGACTGTAGGGGCCCGCCCCGCGTACCTCCCCCCCTTCGGCCGAAGGTTGACGGTTCCCGGGCCGGAAAAGAGGAGGAAGACTTTTTTCGGTTTGATTCGACGGAATCTCCTTAGGTCCAGTTGCGCAAAGAAACCAGAACGCTACATTGTAAGTTTTATGCGAAAAAACAAGTAGGTTCGGTGTGTTGGCCGAGTTTGCTTGTTTTTCATTCCGTTCGGGAACCGAATGGGCGCCAACCCCAGTCATCCAAATCAAGGTGTCGAATTCATGGCCGACAAACTCCCCATCAACTCCGTGACCATCCAGGACATTTGCGAATCCTACGGTTTTGCCTATCGTTGCGACGAGGAAGGTCGGCATTTCGCGACCGTGGGCGGTGAGGAGGTGGAGATCAAGTTCCGGGAAGACGGTTCCCTGCCGCGCGGCCGGCATGCCTTTGTGGGCACCGCCCGCAAGGCCAGCGCGGCCTTCCTGGCCGACTATCCCCCCGCCGCGCAGTCCCAGTCCAAGACCCGGGGTGGGGCGGTGGCCTCCAGCGCGAAGCAGACCGTCAAGGACCTCCGCAATCTGCTGCGGAAGTTCGAGTTGGACCAGTTCGAGGAAATTCAGAGCATGGTGGCCGAAGTGCGCGAGGAGAAGCGTCGGGAAGTGCAGTTCCGGGAGGAGCGCAAGGTTCTGAAGGGCAAGATCGAGGAGCTGGAAAAGGATCTGGCGACCTTTGCCTCCTATGGCTGCCCGGCGCCCGAAGCCCTGGCCGGCCAGTTGGCCCGCGCCAAGGAGCGGCTGGCCGAACTGAGCTAGCCTCGTCCGTCGAATGCCATCGCGCCCGCCGGGGGATTTTCATTTCCCGGCGGGCGTTTTTTGTCTGTCGCCGCCGGGTGGGAAAATACAGGCGGCGAGATAGGGTCGGCGTTTAGTCGAGCGACCCTGGAACGGCAAGATCGGCAAGCCAGTCCGGAGTGATGCGCTTGCCGAGGAGGAAAAATTTCCGTTCGGGATGCCAGAGGATGTTTTCGCCGTGGCGGGTGGTGAAGCTGGGATAGACGCCGATGTCGATGCGCTTGAGCGGGCCGATGGTGGCGCCGCCGTTGTCCATGAAGAGTTTGGACTCGCTGAACCAGATGGGCTGCTCGGCACCGGGACGGAATTCGCCGAGGGCGAGGAAGGCGGGACGGCGGTTTTTGCCCGTCTCCTCGGGGCGGCAGCCCTCGAAGCAGCCGTTGTTGTTGTGATGGAGCAGCACATAGCGCCCGTCGGCCAGCCGGTAGATGGGGCAGCAGCAGAGGGGTTCGAGGATGGGTCTGCCGAAATCCCGGCGGAGCAGGGGGCGGGGAATGCACCAGGTGTCGCCCGCGTCCGCCGAGAGGCTGTACCAGATGTAGCCGGACATGCTGCGCATGGTGCAGAAGAGGCGTCCGTCGGGCAGGGGGACGATGCTGGGTTCCTGGGCGACGCTGGCGAGGGGTTCGAGATAGTGCGGCGCGCGCAGGGCGCGGGGCCCCCAGGCATGGTAGGAGATGGCGAGATCGCGCGGCTCGGGGCAGTCGTCCACATTCTCGAAGCGCATGAACTCGACCACCGACTCGTGGGTGGTCCAACTGTTGCCGAAGTTCATCCGCACCTTGGGGCTGAGCCAGCGGGTGAAGCCCACGTAGTACTTGCCGTCGCTGAGCCGGTCGGGGCGCTGCCAGACAACCCAGTTGGCGGGCATGGCCGGATCGGGATGGTCATGGGGGCTCTTCGGCATGGGGATGGTCTGGGGCGCGGACCAGGTCCGCCCCGCGTCGTCGCTGCAGATGGCGGTCATGACGCCGGTGATCTGATGATGGTAGTCCACCGCCCCGGTGAACTGGTTCGCCAGGACATAGATGCGGCCCGACTTCGCGACCAGGGGGAAGCCCCAGCTCGCCTGCATGCCCTCCTTGGGCCGGGGACAGCCGAGCAGCAGCTTCGGCGCGCTCCAGGTCCGCCCGTCGTCCCCGCTGCGGGCGAAGACGATGCGGTGGTCCCCCGCGCCCTCGTAGGAACTCTGGGTCCAGACCGCCATGAGCGCCCCGTCCGGCCCCTCGAAGACGAGGAAATGCTCGTTCCCCGTGTCGAAGGTGCTGCCGTCCATGCTGCCCGGCTGGTAGACCACGAAATCGGACTGGCTGCGCTGAAGTTCGGTCTGCATATCCATGGGAAAACCTCGCGGAAGGGGGAAAATCCCATACCATGCTCGGCCAAGTGGGATTGGCAACACCCTATGGTGCGGTTACAGTCCGGAGAATGACCAACCGGATTGCGAAGGAACTGCCATGACCGCGAATGATGTGCTGCATGCTTTGGGCGAAGCTGCCGACACCGGCAATGTGATCCAGTCCTGGAACGATTCGCAGGCGCTGCTGCCGAAGGGGCCGCTGGCGCCTTTGCGGGAGGCGAACTGGCGGGCTTGGCGGGAGGTCTGCACTTTCGGGGACGAGGTGGACGGGCCGCTGGCGCGGACGGCGGCTAAGATCGCCGGGAACGAGGCGCTGCGGCGGCTGTTCTGGCATTTGTACTGGCGGCTGCTCCTGTCGCCGACCGCCCAGCCGATCGCGGACTGGCCCAAGCTGGAGAAGGTGCTGGGCGAGGAGGGCGGGGTGTTCTATCTGCTGGCGGCGCTGGCGGTGGTGCCGCGCATCGAGGCCAACTACGCCCGGCTCGGGTTCCCTCTGGCCAACGCCCATTTCACCTGTCAGCAGGTCCGGCATTTCTGCGACGACAACTACCGGCGGGGAAACCAGGGCCGGATCGGACTCTACGACAGCAACATCAACTGGCTGCGCAATTACACAGAGCGCCGCTATGTGCGCCTGGGGCGGCTGGAATACTGGCTCGATCCCACGCCGCAGAACTACACCGTGTTCCGCCACCGGCGGACGGGGCGGGTGGTGGCGCTGGCCGCGCCGGGGCAGCGCTTCGATGCCGACGGCTATCTGCACACCGATTCCGCCCGTTACCGGGAGGGCGAAGGCTGGACGACCACCTTCGCGCTGGACGAGACCAGCGCCACCGGCTATCTGCTCGATCCGCGCGGCATGGGGCTGGACCGTCAGGTTACTCTTTCCCTGGCTGATTGGGAATGTGTTCTGAAAAAGGGCGATCCGGTTTTGCAGATGCACATTCCCTCGGGCGGCGGCATGGGGCCGGAGGCCTGCCGGGACTCGCTGCTCGAAGCCCGCGACTTCTTCCGGCAGTATTGCCCCAATGAACCGGTGCGCGCCGTCACCTGCGCCTCCTGGATATTCAGCAATCTGCTCGAAACCATCCTGCCCGAGGACGCCAATCTGAACTGTTTCCTGCGCGAGCTGTATCTCGAACCCCGTCCCGCCAGCGGCAACGACGGGCTGTGGTTTGTGTTTCTCCAGCGCGGCCCCATCGATTTCGCCACCGCGCCCCGCGAGACCAGCCTGCAACGGCGGATTCTCGCCTTCCTCGAAGCGGGCGGGCATTGGCGGCACGGCGGCATGTTCATCCTGTTCGACGATCTCGACCGCTACGGCAGCCAAGTCTACCGCGGCGGCTGGTCCCCCGACCTGCCCGAACTGCGGGGGTGAGGGGACGCCGCCACGGATAAGGCAAATGGCATGCGTCAGTAGCGGGGGATGAGTTTCCCCCGCTGCTGGGTGGGCTCGATTTGGCCGGTGGCGAGTTGGTAGAGCTTGGCGTTGGTCTTGACGAGGTTGGCGAGCATGTCCTCGTAGGGGCGGTTGCAGATGTCGATGAGGCCGTGCTGCATGCACTCGCCGTCGAAGCGGCCGAGGACGGGCTGGTCGTTGTACTCGAAGAAATGGGCGCCCACGAAGGCGGGCTGGGCGAGGCAGTTTTCGAGGTAGAAGGAGTAGGCCAGGCCGCGCTCGGTCTGGTTGGCGGCGGCGACGAGGCCGTTGGCGAGGAGGCCCTTGTCGGAGCCGCCGAAATGCCATTCGCCGATGAGCAGAGGCTTGTCGCAGAGCCCGGTGACACGCTGGAGGTCGGGCACGGGATTCTCGGTGTAGCGGTTGAAGGAGAACACGTCGAAGTAGGTGAATCCGGCGATGGTCTTTTCGTGGGGATAGGCGTAGCGCATGCCCAGATTGAGGTGGTCGGGGTCCACCGCGAGCAGGGCCTCGGAGGTGACGCGGCCGTACTGGTCCACGAGGATTTTGCTGAATTCATCGAGGTCCAGCCGGGCCTGCTCCGACTTCTGGTCCGCTCCGGCCAGGGGGGTGTGCAGATCGGCGAAATCGGCGAAGGCGGTGTTCCAGGCGGCGTTGAGGGCGGCGACGGTGGCGTATTTCCGGCGGAGGAAGTCGACGAGACGGTCCTTCGAGGCCAGTTGGTGGGGGCTGGCGAGGAGGCGTTCGGCGAGGTTCACGGAGTGCTGGAAGAGCCATTCCGGCTCGTTGTTGATGAAATAGCCGATGAGGTAGGGATTGCCGACGAAGGGTTCGAGCTGCTTGGCGAAGGTGGCGGCCTGGCTGGCGTATTCGGCGCTGAACACGTCGGGGAAATCGCGGAAGATGCTGGCCTTGGTCTGGGGGAAGTGCTTGAGGGTCCAGACAAAGGGGATTTCGGCCTTGGCGAGATAGTCCATCACCCGTTCGTCGAAGTAGTTGTTGACCCCGACGCCGATGGTGTTGAAGCCCCAGCGCTTAAGGCGGGCGGCGTTGATCTCGACCCAGGCGTTCCACCAGTCCTTGCCGAAGGCGCGGATCATGTTGGCGCGGGCGTAGTTGACCATGCGGCGGCCGCGTCCGGCTTCGGCCCCGTTGCGTTTGACGAATTCGGCGATCTGGTCGGCGGTGGTGCAGGCGTCGGCGTAGAGGGGGTCGTCGGGATTGGGAATCCAGTCGAAGAGGCCCTCCATGCCGTCGACGAAGCCGTGGACGCCCATGCGGCTGCCGTAGCAGACGCCGTTGCTGAGGAAGGCGTAGCCGTCGGGGTCCACCAGCCACCAGCGCTGGCCGTCGTGATGGGTGTGGAAGAAGCCGGTGGCGGTGAACTGCCGTTCGGTCCAGCCGCCGTAGCGGCTCCAGCCGTCGGGGTAGCCGGTTCCGGCGGCGGCGCGGCAGCGCTCCTCCCGGAGGAAGGCGACGAGGTCGGCCTCGGAGGCGGTTTTCCCCTCCCATTCCATGCCCTTGTACTGGCCCAGCTTGTCCACCATGCGGTCGCCGACGACGGTGAAGTCCGGCAGACGGTCGCTGAGGTGGAAGTGGAAGAGGGTGAAGCGGCGCGTGTCCCGGCCGGGACGGAGATGGATGCGGACCCGGTTCATGCGCGAGATATGGGTCGGGTTGCCCATGACATGGCCCTTGTAGGAGCCGGGGTAGGTGGGCAGGAAGAAGCGCCGCGAGGCCAGTTCGTCGAGGCGCACGGCCATGCGGACCCGGTGGTTGGGGATCAGGGAGTAGTTGAGGCAGAGGTCCACCTTGTCGCCGGGGTTGTCGGCGGCGAAGAATTCGAGGTTGGTGCGGACCATGGACTGCATGTCGGCCTGGAGTTCGAGGACGACGTATTTCTCCTCGGTCCAGTCGATGCCGCCCATGCGGGCGGTGTCGCCGGCGAGTTCGAGGACGACATCGCCGCTCTCGGCGGGGACGATGGCGAGCCCTTCCGCGACGGGGGTTGGCGTTCCCTTGAGGACGGTCCAGGCGGAGAGGGCGATGGTTTCGCGGCTGGCGGTCATGCGAGATCCCTTGGTTGGTCGTTCATGGGCGGGCGGGGACCATTGTCTGGTCGGCCCAGCTATGGAACCAGAGTCCACAGGTGCAGGATGGTCATGGCGGGCGCTCCCCGCATGGCGAGAGACACCAGGGTGGCCAGCAGCAGGGTGGCGGAGCGGCGGGTCATGGTATTTCTCCCGGTTGAAGGAAGTGCCGGGAGGCGGCTTCTCCCGGCCGGGGGAAAGCATGCCGCCGCCCGCGTGGAATGCAAGAGTCCCCGGCGCGGATCACCACAATTCATAGGCGAGGGGGCGAACGGTGCGCCCGTTATACGGGAAATCCTGGTCGGTGGAATTACAGACGATGACGCTGCCGTCGGCATAGACGATCCTGGCGACTCCAGCAGCGGTTTTTCATGCTGAACCCTTGGGCGGTTTTTCAGTCCGCGAGGTCTTTTCCCAGACAGGTGAGGGTGAGGTCATCGAGGCGGAAGCTGGCGGGGAAGAAGGCTTCCCGGTCGCCGCCGTTGCGGAGGGTGAGGTTGTAGATGCGGCTGGGGGTCAGGGCTTCGCCGGGGAAGCGCTCGGGGATGGTGAGGACGAAGCGGCACTGCCGCCATTCGCCGGCCAGATCGAGGGCCAGGCGGTAGTTCCAGCGTTTGCCGCCGCTGTAGTCGGTGCCCAGCAGGAAGGGAACGGTATGGGGGCGGTCGCTGCGAATCCAGAAACTCAGCTCATAGTCGTAGCCGGGGACGACTTCCTGGTCGAGCTTCACAATCAGCGAGAAGTAGCTGTTCTGGGGGGAATCCACCAGCAGGCAGGGGGAATTGTCGCGCCCCCCGTCGGGCACCACTTCGACCCTGGCGGCCTGGATGGGCTCGCCCTTGCGGTTTTTGTTGAGGCCGGGGATGGCGTTGGGCGAACGGTCGGTGATGCCGGTGGCGGCGAGGCGTTCCTCGCGGGTGTTTCCCGCCGGAAGATTGAAGCCGCCGTTGGCGAGAAGATTGCGGTTCAATTCCGGTGGAGCGGCGGGCGGGGCGGGAACTCCGGTTTCGGGGGGCGGAGCCGGGGTCAGGATGCGGTCGGCCTGTTCGCTTTCCAGCGCCCGCCAGGCGCGGTAATAGCGTCCTTCGGCCAGATGGGAGGCGAGTTCGGCGACGAATTTCCCGAAGGCGACCCGGTCGGTTTCCGGAAGCTGTGCCGGGGCCTTGGCGGCGGCTTCCTGCAGGGCGGCGAAGCGTTGCCGCAGGTTGTCCGTGACCTCGGCGGGGACCGCCACCCGGATGTCGGCGATGGTGGTGCCGGGCGCGGCGAGGAAGGAGCGCAGTTCGTAGGGTTTGAGGGTGATGTTCAGCACGCCATCGGCAGCGTTCAGGCGTTCGTCGCTGGCGAGGTCCGTCACCGGTTCCGGGGAGGAGAGGCGAATGGTGAGTTCGAGCGGGCAGTACATGGCGTTGACGGCGTAGAAGTAGTGTCCGGCCGGGCCGTCGTACTGGCGCACGGCGGCGGGCTCGATCACGGTCCGGGTCCAGAGGGTGAAGGGTTTCTCCGGCAGCGTGCGGTAGGCGCGGGCGAATTCGCGGTGTTCCCAGATGCTGGCCTGCGCCTCCACCGAGCAGGCCCCGCGACTGAGCGACTGGGCATCCTGGAGGAACACGGACCAGGCCGAGCGTTCCAGATAGTAGCGCCCGCCGCCGTTGGCCGTGCCGGCCGACCATTCGTCCCGCCACCAGCCGCCGGGCACGGGGACCTCGTCCCAGCGGTGCTCGTAGTAGTGGTTGAAGGGATAGGCACCGGAGGGGGTGTTCCGGAAGAGTTCGGTCAACTCCCAACTCGAGGCGTTGTCGCGCGAGCTTTTCGCCTCCTTCGAGTGCAGATAGCGGCGGTAGGCGTCGCGGGTCTGGCGTTTTACGAGCACCCCGGGAATCCGGGCGAGCAGTTCGGGGTCCACGCCGCGTTCGCGCCATTCGGTTTCGCTGGTGCTGCGTCCGGCCAGGAGTTTCCGGTAGAGGGCGATTTCGTCGGGCCAGGCTTCCTGGAGGAGGGGGATGAGGATTTTGGCGTTCGGATTCTTGCGGCGGGCGATGGCGGCGGCCTGCGCCACGTTGTCCGCGATTTTGCGGCAGCGCCAGGATATCCATTCCTCCCGGTGGTTTTCCAGGAGGAAGCGGTAGCGTTGGTAGAAGCGGTTGGGGTCCGCGGCGGGGACGGGGACGCGGATGCCGGTATCCTGCTCGAACAGGCGGATGGTGGTGTCCCCGTAGCCGTGCTGGATGCCGAGGAAGCAAAAGGGAATCTGGCGGTAGGGCCAGAAACAGAGCTGGATGCCGCCGTAGGCGCGGTGGTTCTCGCAGCGGGCGACAATCGCCTCGATCATTTCGAGGGTCTGCTGCTGAACCTTGGGATGGAGCGGGTTCAGGGTGCTGTCACCGCGCGTGTAGCGGGGCACCACGCCGTCGTAGGGGACTTGGAAGAAGGTGTCCTCGCCCGCCGCGATGCGCATGGGGTCGTCCACGTTGCTCTCGACCATGGCCGGGGTGGAATGGAAGTTCAGCGTCGGATAGCAGGTCAGTCCCGCCTGGGAGAAGCGGTGCATGAGCAGTTCGAGCCAACCCTCCGGGTGCAGTTCGAGACGGTTGCCCAGACCGGTGGTTTTCGGATGGCGCACCATGGGGCCGAAGTAGAAGGTGGCGGGGTAGACCAGGGTGTCCATGCCGGTGAAGCCCATGTAGGCGATCAGGCGGTCGGTGAGTTCGCCGAAGCGGTCGAGGGTCAGTTTCGGTTCCAGGTCGAAGCCGAAATTGCTGGCGAGGGAGGCGTCCTCCCATTCGATGGCGAGCATCCGTCCGGGCTCGTCCGGCGGGGCGTGGACCGCCAGGCGCGGGATGCCGGCCATGCCGCCGACGATGCGTTCGACCTTGATGTCGCGCACGGCGGCCGGCTGGTCCCCCCACCAGGTGCAGAGCATCAGCGCGTTGCGCGTTTCCATGGGCCACCAGAGATAGTGCGCGGTCTGCCATTCGTTGGTGTTGGGGAACTCCGCCCCGACGGAATAGCCCGCATGGAGGGCATAGTGGTTTTTCTTGTTGGCGCTGCGGACCATCACATAGGCGCATCTGGCCCGGTCGTCCGGATAGCGGATGGTCACCAGATGGGGTTCCTGGACGGCCTCGACGTTGACCGTGTAGACCAGCCGGGACCACTTCTCGGGGGCGGCTTCGCGGTAGGTGCCCAAGGGGCTCTGGACGAGGCGCGATTCGCCCCGTTGCAGGAAGCGCTCCGGCCCCAGTTCCTGGGTGCAGTCGATCTGGTCGACCAGTTCCAGTTCGGGCTCGGGGAAGCGCTCCGCCTTGCCCAAGAGCGCGGGTTTGGGCAGATGGAGGGGGAGAATCCGGCGCAGCCCGGTTCCCGGTGCCGGGGTCAGCGCCAGCGTGTAGTCGCCCGGCGCGTTGGCCTCGATTTCCAGCGGCACGGCGAGTTCCTGGCCGGGGGCCAGCGCGACGGGGCCGAAGGCGCCTTGGGCGATGGGCTTTTGCGCGGCATCCCGCAGTTCCCAGGCAAATTGGGCGGTGGCCTCGGTTTGCCGCTGGTTGGTGACCGTGAGCCGGAGCGGGTTCGTGCCGGGAGAGAGAATTTGCGGCAGCACCAGGAAATGGAGGGGCGCTTCCGCATGGACGAGGTCGCGGATTTCGTCTCCGGAAAGCACCCGGTCGTAGAGCCTGAATTCGTCGATGGGCAGATCGGACTGGCCGGCGGTGCCCTGGCAGCCCACGTTCATCTCCCGGACGCTTTCCGGCTCGAAGGGGCAGCGGTAGCGGAGCCCGCCAAGGGTCTCCTGACCATAGGGGCGGGAATCCCCGTCAAGGTAGAGACAGGTTTCGCTGTCCTTGTCCCAGGTTACCGCGACATGGTGCCAGGTGCCCGCCTCCCAGGTGCCGTAGACGCTCGACGAGAGCTTGCGTCCGGCCAGTTCGGCGACGAGGAAATCGGCGAAGCCGAGGCGCACATTCACCATGCCGCCCTGTTTGGTTTTGCCGCCGAAGAGATAGCGCGCCCGCCAGACGGTGCGCAGGGTTTCCAGCTCCTCGGGGGTGAGAACCGGACGCTGCAACCAGAAGGCGACGGTGCCCCGGTCGGGGTTCAGATTGCCTTCGGTGGCATAGCCGAGCGTGGCGCCGGGGGGCACCTTCACCGCCTGTCCCCGGATGCCGGGCACGAACTCGAGCCCGGCGGCGGCGAGGGGAGTGCCCGCTCCCTTGGCGAAGGTGGCCTCGGCGGAGCCGTCGAAGGCGGCATGGAAGAGGAGTCCTTCGTCGGGGGCCGCCTGCTGGCCGCGCGCGACCATGCCCAAGGCCAGGATGCTGACAATCGCCAAGTTCCGCCACATGGTGATGCTCCGTTCGTTCCGGGTTGCCGCGCTCAGGCGACGATTTTCCGCAGGCGCGCGATGGTCTGGACCATGGCGCGGACGGAGTGGTAGTTGATCTTCCAGGAATGGGCCAGGGCACCGTCGAGCACCTTGCCCTGCCGGTCCAGCCGCTCGTACCACTCGCCCCCGGCCTCCCAGGCGATCATCTTGCCGAAGACGAAGTCGTGGACGTTGCGGAAGGCCTGCCAGTAGGTCTCGTCGCCCAGTTGGAGGTAGGCGTCGAGCAGGGCGACGAGGGCCTCTCCCTGCTGCCAGAACTGCTTCTCGGTCAGGGTGGCGGGTCGGTCCATCGGGACATCCGCGTAGACCCCGCCGTACTCGGGATCGATGCCGAAGGCGACGCAGTGGTCGCACATGGTGCGCAGGAGGCCGGCATAGGTCTGCCGGGGAAGCCCGAGCACGTCGGCGGCATGGAGCAGCAGCCAGGCGAATTCCACATTGTGCCCGGGGGACGTCTGGTCGAGGGGTTTGGCGGCTTTGCCCGCCTCCGGGTCGGCGTCGCGGCCCCAGGTGGTGTCGAAGTTGATGGCGGGAAGGGGGGTGAAGTCGTAGGCGAACTGGGCGATACCCAGGCCGGTCTTGGGGTGCAGCATCCGGGCGAGGATCAGCTCGATCACCTCCTCCAGATGGCGGCGGTGGCTGACGCTGCCGGTCATCTCGTAGAGGGTGGTGAAGGCTTCCATCATGTGCATGTGGACATCGAGGGATTTGCGGTCGCCGCCCGAGGTGGCGCCCGCCAGCGGGGTCCAGTCCCGGTGGAACAGTTCGAGGAAGCCGCCGTGGCGGAAATCGACCATGTGGCGGCAGATGGCGTCGTAGGCGCGCAGCGCCGCCCGCCTGCCCCGCTCGTCGCCCGTGGCCAGGTAATATTCGCTGAAGGCGTAGACCCCGAAGCAGTGCCCGTAGCCCACCTTGTCGCGGCAGGTGGGATTGCCTTGCCGGTCGGCGATCCAGAACCAGCCGTCGTGCTCCTCGTCCCAATAGTGGTCGAGAATGAAATCGGCGGCCATTTTCGCCAGTTCCGCGCAGCGGCCGTTGCCGTAGCCCGCGCGGGCGGCGCTGGCCATGGTGTAGAGCATCCGGATTTGCGCCAGGAAGGTTTTGGTGGTTTCGCCGGTCGGCTTGCCGAACTGGTCGAAATGGGTGAGGAAGCCGCCATAGGCGGGATCGGGCGAATGCTCGATCCAGAAGGGCAGCAGCACCTCCGTCAGATAGACCTGCGTCTGGTTCAGAATCCCGGTCACTTCCGCTGCGCTTGCCATGCGAACACCTCCGTTGCTCGGCCCGCTCCTTCGGCCAGGGGCAAACAACCGCCCGCCGAATGGGATGGCTGCAAACGTAGCGCGGTCGCCCGGCCTGTCCATGCCTACGCCCGGTCGGGTCCATGAAGGAATCGCCGATTTTGCCGGTTTCCGGCTGGCCGCGCGGCTGTTTCGACGATACTCATCCCCGTTCGGGAAGTATACAAGGGTGGGGGTGTTTTTCCGTCGCACGGTCGCGGGAGGGTTTGACCTTGGCTTGGCTTCCCATTACGTTCCTTTTATACTGGTGGTTGTTTCGCGGATATGCCGCTGGGTTGGTGTGGCGTGGCGAAGTGCCGCCAAGAATGGCCTAGTGTCAACCTGATGAATCCGGATTGGTGGTGGGTGCATGGTGGCGGACAGTTCCGGCGCGGTTTCGTGTTCCCGATGGTGGGTGGCGTTCCTGCTTCTGCTGGGCCTGCCGGTGCTGGCGCAGCGGAGCTTTTTCGACCAGATGGACCCGGACCAGCGGGCGTATCTGGAGTCGCGGGTTTTCGTCGTGCCTGTGGCCGGGGCGACGCGGGCGGCTTTGCCGGCGAGCGTGGCGAACACCCTCTATTTGCCCGCCGTGACCAGTCAGGGACAGCTTGGCGTTTGCGGGGCCTACGGCATCACCTACTATGTAAAGACCTACCAGGAGGCCCGCGAGCATGGCTGGGTGCGTCCCGATCCGGCGGTCGATCCGGAGCATTGCGCCACCACGGCCTATACGTACAAATTGCTGCGCCACGGTCCCATGGCGGGGGCCTCGCCCCTGCAAGTGGCCCAGAACATGGTGGATTTCGGCGCGGCCGCCTGGGAGGTCATGCCGTACACCGACACCATCATCACGACCACCTGGCCGGCGGCGGAGTTCTGGCGGGCGGCGGCGCCCTGGCGGGCGCGAGCGGCGGGGGTCATCCAGAATCTGCACCTGCCCGAGGGACAGCGCACCCTGAAAGCCCATCTCGCGAGCGGGGATCTCGCCTCGCTCGCTCTCAAGGCTGGCCCGAATGTCCATGGCTATCCGGGGGGCAAGCATACCTCCAACGATGTCCTCTATGGCCTGGACGCGAACCCCGGCGACGATTTCCACGCCTTGACGGTCTTCGGCTACGACGACAACCGGGAGTACATCGATGACGCCACCGGCGAGTTGCGGCGGGGCGCGTTCCTCGCGGTCAATAGCTGGGGGCCGGGCTGGGGTGCCACCATCGGGACGGTCGATCCGGCCATCACCACGAAAGGTTTCTGCTGGCTGGCCTACGATCTGTTCCAGGATACCGAGAATGTCGTCTCGCAGGCCGTGGTCATGGTGGACCGGGCCGGGTATGAACCCAAGCTGATGATGCAGCTCGGCATTGTCCATGCCGAGTCCAAGCTGTTCGGCAGCATCGCCACCAGCGGGCGCGGCGACCATGTCATCGACCTCTTTCCCGGTCTGAGCATGGACGCGCAGCCCACCGACCAGAACATCTGGGTGGACGTGTCCGACCTCGCGGCCTACGGACGGGCCGGTTTCCGGGTCAGCCTGAAGGACTTCAGCCCCAGCGTGCGGGGGACGGTGCCGGTGCTGCGGGTCGAGAGCTGGGACGGGCTGCATGGTCTGAACTCGCCCGATGTGCCCGCCGAGACGCGCTACTATATGCAGAGCCCGCCGCAGCCCACGGAATTCTACTGCGGCCGCTACCAGAACACGTTCGGCCTGGCCGGGGCGGCCCTGCTTCAGGGCGACGCTGCCTGGGGCGACGCCGACGGGGACGGCGACCTGGATTTGGTGCTGACGGGGTGGTTCGGCGGCGGAGTTGGCTGGAAGACCTTCTATTACGAGAACCGGGGCGCGGCGGGCTTCGCCGAGGTGGCGAAGGGGCTGGCCGCAGGCCACACGGCGCGCTGGGTGGATGTGGACAACGACGGTGATCTCGACCTGCTCGTCGGCAGCGTCGGGCAGACCCGGCTCTACCGCAACAACGGTGCCGCCGGCTTCACCCTCGCGGCGCCCCTGCCGGGTTGCGAGCCCCGCTGTCTGGCGGTGGCGGATTTCGACAACGATGGTCGTCCCGACCTCTGCATCGGCAATCAGACCGATACCGCCGTCTACCGCAACGACGGCACGGGGGCGTTCACCAAGGTTGATGTGGGCCTGCCCCGGCTGCGGAGTCCATTGGCCGCCCTCCGGGGCAGCCAGATTGTGGCAGCCGATCTCGACGGGAACGGCTTTCCGGACCTGGTCGTAACGGGAATCCTCTCCGCCGATCCGGCGGATTGTCCCGGCCAGGTCTATCTCAACCAGGGTCTGCCGCTGGCCTTCGCCGCCGTCGGCGATCTGCTGCCGGCGGTGGGGATGCCCGCGCTGGCTCTGGCCGACCAGGATGGGGACGGCGATCTCGATCTGGCCATGAGCGGCTGCGACGGCAGTCGGCAGACGCGGCTGTTCCGCAACGACGGCAATGGTCGCTTCGCGGAAATCGCGGATGTGCGCCTGCCCAATCTGCACAATGGCGGATTGGTCTGGATCGACGTCAACGCCGACGGCCGCCCCGATCTGCTCGCCACCGGCCGGGAGCGGGATGTCTACGGCGCCTACCCCAATTATTCCTACACCAATGACTCGGTGGTGCTGACCCAGACGGAGCGGGGCACCTACGAGATGTTCGGACCGCCTCTGCCCGATGTCTCCCAGGGCGTCGCCTCGACGGCGGACGTGGACGGCGACGGCAATCCGGACATTCTGGTAGGCGGTACCCTGGCGCAGATTTTCGAGACGGATGTCAGCAAGCTGACCGCCGCCGTCCATCTGCACGGCGCGGCCTTTCCCGGCTGGTACGAGGTCAACTCCGCGCCTGCTGCCCCCGGCAATCTGGCGGCGGCGCACGACGGGCATGGGCGGGTCACCTTCACCTGGGACGATGGCGCCGACGCGGAAACCCCGGCGGCGGCGTTGCAGTACATCCTGCGCTGCGGCACCAGCGAGGGGGGCAACGAGGTGTTGAGCGGGGCCGTGTCCCTGGACAACCCCGGTCTGCTCTGCCGGTCGGGACGGTCCGTGGAGCAGGTGCCGACGGGAACCCTTTACTGGCAAGTGCGGACTCGCGACGGGGCGGGCTGCCTGTCCCCGTGGTCGGCGGTCCGGACCCTGGCGGTTCCCGCCTACACGCCCCGCTACCAGTTGCGGCTCGAGGTCGAGACCGGCTACACCGGCACCACCAGCCCCGCGCCGGGGGTGCATGTCTACAACGCCAATCAGAATGTTCCTGTCACGACCACGCCCGCGCCGGGCTTCGAGTTCGTCGGCTGGTTCGGCGACACGGCTGGCGTGGCTGACACCGCCCAGACCACGGTGCCCATGACCGGGCACCGCATCCTGCGCGCCCGCTTCAATCCCATCCCCGATCCCGAGAATCCGGCCTGGACCCGGCAGGCCGCCGCCCTCGCCGGGGGCAACAAGAGCAGCGGGCATTCGCTGGAATCCTTCGGCGGCTACCTGCTCCGTATGGGCGGGTCCGTCGGCGGCACCCGGCGGAATCTGGTCTATGTCTCCAGCGACGGGCAGTACTGGCAGCAGTTGTGGCAGTTGGCTTTCGAAAAGGGACTGTGGGACTGGAACGATGTGCCCTGGCCGGCCCGCGCCTACCACTGCTCGGTCGTCTTCAACGGCAAGCTGTGGGTGATGGGCGGCGAGGATGGCTGGGGCCAGTTGGCGGACGTCTGGTCCACGCCCAATCTGTTCGACTGGACCAAGGTGACCGATTCCGCGCCCTGGGGGGGACGGTCCAGCGCGGCCTGCACGGTCCACGCTGGCAAGCTGTGGATTCTGGGCGGGGACAGCGCGGCGGGGAATCTCAACGATGTCTGGTCGAGCACCAATGGCAGCACCTGGACCCAGGTGACGGCGAACGCCCCCTGGCGGGCGGGGGCCGTCCAGGCCACCACCTTCAACAACCGTCTCGTCGTCCTGGCCCGAGGCACGGACATTTGGGTCGCGAACAGCGAAATCTGGCAGAGCGAGGACGGAGCCAACTGGGAACGCCTGACCGATTCCCCGGCTTTCGGGGGACGGACCGGGGCCATTCTCGAAGTCTACAACGGGCAGCTTGTGGTGGCGGGCGGGCTCGACGGCAGCACCTACGAGGTCTCCAACGAGGTCTGGACCAGCGGCGACGGCATCACCTGGACGCGGACCGCTCCCGGCACGGACCCCCATTGGACGCCCCGGCGCTATCTGGCCAGTTGCCTGCACGACGGCAAGCTCTGGATCGTCGGCGGGGTGGACGACGCCTATTTCGTCTGGGACGATGTCTGGTCCCTGGGGGCCGAGCCATTGCCCGGGACCATGGGACGGCTGCGGCTGGTCGCCCTGCCGCAGGAAGGCGGCACGGTGACTCCGTCGGCGGGCCGGTCCTATGTGGACACCCTCGGGACCGTCTTCGAACTGGCCGCGCAGCCCGTTCCCGGCTACGCCTTCAGCCACTGGGTGGGGCCGGTGGCCGATGCCGCCTCGCCGTCCACCACGGTTGTCCTTGCCCAGGATACGCTGGTCGAGGCCCGTTTCGTTTCGACCGCCGAGCAACTAGTGGCGACGGTCAGCCCGCCGATGAGCGGCAGCGTGGTGCCCGGCACCACCCAGATTCCGCACGGGGAATGGGTCACCCTGACCGCCACCGCCGGCTTCGGCTACGTCTTCGACCATTGGGAGGGCGACGCCGCCGGCATCACCCGCACCATCGAGGTCTTGATGGACCGGCCCCGGACCATCCGCGCGGTCTTTGTCCCCGATCCCTACATCCTGCCCGGTGCCATCGCGTGCAGCGCCACCTGGGCCACGGTGGTCAACACCGACGGCACCCTCTGGGCGGCGGGGCAGAACGGGAACGGTCAGCAGGGGCATTGGCGAAGCGGGAATCCCGGCGAATTCTGGCCAGTGGCCCTGGCCACCGGTCTCCGCCAGGCGGGCATCAACGAATCCGGCGGCATCGCCATCACCACCCAGGGGAAAATCGTCGGCTGGGGCCGCTACTGGGGAATGGTCGATGGCCAGATGCAGGCCCATCCGGTCTACAGCCATCTGAGCGGCGATATCCGCGGACTTTCCGGGATGCGGACCCACTACTTCTTCGACCGCTACGGGGCCTTGTTCGACGGGTTGAACCGTCCGGTCGAGATCGGCTTCAACGGCGAGGGGCTGGCCGATGTCGTGGCCTTGGGCGAGGGGCCGGACAGCGCCTTCGCCGTCACCCGCGACGGCAAGTTGTACGCCTGGGGAAGCAACGCCTTTGGCCAGCTCGGGGTGGACAGAGCCATGTCGAGCCATGTCTATCCGCAGCTTGTCGAGGCCATTGCCGGGGCTCGGCAGGTGGCCTGCGGCACCCTGGACTTGGCGGCCTTCACCCTGGTTTTGCTCGATGACGGCACGGTCTGGAGCTGGGGCGACAGCACCGCCGGGCAGTTGGGTCGGGCGGGGACCGCCGACCAGCCCGCGCCGGTTCCGGGACTGGCCCGGATCGTCAAAATCGTCGCCGGAGACCGCTACGGCATGGCCCTCGACCAGGACGGCAATCTCTGGGGCTGGGGCGACAACACCTTTGGCCAGTTCGGCACCGGCGACTACACCGACCTTGCCGCCGCCCAGATCGTGGCCACCGGCATCGCGGATGTGGGGGCCGGTCCCGTCTATGCCTTGGTTCGCCGCGCCGACGGCACCTTTGCCTGGTGCGGGCAGGTGCCCGGAACGGCGGCACCGCTCACCGCCTGGACTGTCATCCCCGGCCTGTCCTACGGCGATCCCAGCCTGACTCTGGACGTGAGTTCGGACCCGGCGGGGCTCGCCAATATTTACCCGCCGGCGGGCCAGCACCGCATCGCCCCCAACCGTCCGATCCCCCTCCATGCCGAGGACACCGCCCGCTATGCCTTCGTCTACTGGTCCGAGGGCGTGGCCGACCGGCTGGCGGCGGACACCACGCTGACCACCGCCACCGCCGCCAGCGTTTCCGTCCGCTTCCGCTTCCAGGACGACGCCTTGGCCAAACTGACGGTGGGTGCCGGGGTCGGGGGGACGACCACTCCGGCGGCGGGCGAATGGGGGTACGTGCCCGGCACTGTCGTCACCCTCCGCGCCGATCCCGCCGTGGGCTATCGCTTCCATTCGTGGCAGGGCGCGGTCGGGGACACCCGCAACCGCACCACCACCATCCTCATGGACCGGGATCAGGCGGTCCTTGCCCGCTTCGTGGCCAGCCCGTTGAGCATTCCGCCGCAGATCGCGACCGGGCGGGAGAACAACATGGGCTACGACAGCCTGATTCTCCATAGCGACACCCGGGTCCAGGATTTCGGTGCGGAGGCTTCCGGCTCCTTTGTCCGGCTGACCACCAGCGCCAACCTCGACAATGTCATCGCCGTGGCGGTGGGGGCGCAGCACCAACTGGCCCTTTCCCGGAACGGCACGGTGTGGAGTTGGGACGCCAACCAGTACGGCCAGTGCGGCACCGGCGAGACGGTGGAGAACTACACCTTCCCCCAGCAGGTGCGGGATGCGGCGGGAGTGCTCCCGCGCGTCGCCCGCATCGCGGCCGGCACCCATTTCTCGCTGGCTCTCACCAACGAGGGAATGCTGTATAGCTGGGGCCGCAACCAGGCGGGCCAGCTTGGCCACAGCGACGGCGAGCCCCTGGTCCGCGAGGCCCGCCTGGCATTGGCTGGAATCGGGGCCATGGCCTGCGGCGACCAGTTCGCCCTGGCGGTGAAAACCGATGGCACGGTCCTCGCCTGGGGGGCCGGCGAGACGGGACAACTGGGCACGGCGCCGGGTCGCGGTTCGGTGCCGACGCTTGTCCCCGGCCTGCCCGCAGTGGTCGATGTGGCGGCGGGCGGCGCCTGCGCCGCCGCGTTGTCCGCCACCGGCGAAGTCTGGACCTGGGGCGGCAACGCATACGGTCAACTGGGCCGGGGGACGACGGGGGCCTGGGCGCTGCCGGGCAAGGTTGCCGGTTTGCCGGTGGTCACCGCCGTCGCGGTGGGGCCGGAGCACATGCTGGCGCTGGACACGAACGGCACGGTCTGGGCCTGGGGGCGCGGCGACCAGGGGGCCTTGGGCCATGGCGGCACCAGCCACAGCTCCACTCCCGTCCAGGTCCTTCACCCGACCGTCGCCCAGCCGCTGGCGAATATCCGTTCCATCGACTGCCATACCATCTCCTACGCCATCGATGCCTCGGGGAACCTGTATCAGTGGGGGTACGACAACAGCATGTTCAATGATGGCACGGGCATTGTCTCCCGGCCTTTCCAGCGGGGCAACTACGGTGCCGCCGACCCCCGGCAGGAGCTGGTCAGCCTCGATCTGGTCTGCTTCCCGGCGGGTGCGGGCAGCATCTCCCCGCAGACGGGGGCGCTGTTCGTCAACCGGGGCGAATTGGTGGAAATTCGGGCGCGCGCCGCCGCTGGCTACCGCTTCGTCGGTTGGACCGGGGGGATTTCCGGCACCCTGCCGAATGCTACCGTGAAGGTGCAGAACAACCTCCGTGCCGTCGCCTGCTTCGAGCCTGCCGCGCCCACCCTGCGGCTGGCACCGGTGTCTCTGGTGCCCGGCGGCACCGCCCGGCTCAATCTGTTCCTCGAAGGCGACACCGCCTCCCTCGAAGGTGTCCAGGCCGAGCTGCTCTGCCCGGAGGGCCTGCAATTCGGTGCGCCGCACCGGGGGCTCGGGCTGGATTCCTCCATCGAGTTCCTCTATGCGGTTCCCGAACCCCGGCGGGCGGTGCTGCTGGCGAGCGACCTCGACGGCGCGCCCAGTCTGGTCGCCGACGACGGGACCCCGCTGGCTGGCATTGATCTGACCGCCGCCGCCGATTGCGTCCCCGGCACCTATGAGGTCGTCTTCTCCGGAGGTGCCGAGCAGACGGTCCTCTCCTATGCCGGCGGCAGAACATGGACCCTCCCGGCCACCGTGGCCGCCACGGTCGAGGTGCTGCCCGAATCGCGGATCAGCCTGCTCGTGGTGGCGGCCCCCCTCGCGTCCGCCGTGGTGGCCTCGGAAAGTACACCGGTTTCCCTGCCAAGCTGTCGCAGCGATCGGGAATACTACGTGGAGCTGTGGATTCAGGATGCGCGCGGCTGGGGCAAGTCGGTCGCCGCCGTGACGCTTGATCTGGAATTGCCGAATTTGGGCCAGCCAACCGCGACCGAACCCACGGTTTTTCTGGACGCGGTCTCGGGAGCCATCGCCGGCCAGACGGTCCTCGGTTTCGGCGGCACCTTGGTCGAGGACATCCTCAATCCCGGCCAATGGACCTGCTTGGCCAGGCTCCGGGTGAATCCGCAGACGGCAGGCGAGGGGGTCGCCGTGCTGGCCAATGCCCGGGTCGAACTGGCCGATGGGACGGAACTGACGGTTCCCGCCATCCGCGCCATGCCGACGGACGGTCTGCTTCTGGCCCAGGTGCCGAACGAGGTGCCGGTGGTTCTGCCGACCGCCCCGCTGGCGGGGCGCTGGGGCGCGCAGATCAGCGGCTCGCTGCGGGCGGCGGACGCCAATCCGGACGATGTGCTGACCTACACGCTGGTTGCCGGCCCGGCCCACGGCCAACTGATCGCCTTCGATCCGCTTACCGGGGCCTTCACCTATCTGGCCGATCCCTTCCACTCCGGCGGCGACCGCTTCACCTTCACGGTCAGCGACGGCAGCCTCGAATCCGCCGTCGCCACCCAGGAATTGTTCGTCTCCCAGGGCTGGTGCGCCAGCCTGTCCCGGGGCGCGGAATGGTGCGCGTTCGGCCAGGATGCGGACGACGACGAAGCTCTGGACATGCCTGCCCCCGGCAATGCCACGCTGGCCTTCCAGGCCGGAGACTCGCAGAGCCTGCTCCAGCGGGATATGCGCCCCCTGGTCGGCACCGCTGTCTGGCGGCTGGCCGTCGCCGCCAAGCCCGAAGCCACCGTCCTTTCCTGGAATCCGCTCGACATCCCCGACGGGCTGCGCATGGTCCAACTGGCCCCCGGCGGCGGAGCGCAGGTGTTGATCGACCTGCGCGCCACCGCCAGCATCGAGCTGCTGGCCGATACCGCCTACCTTTTCGACCTGGCCATGCCGGAACTCTGCGACCTGACGTTGCAGAATGGCTGGAATCTCGTCGCCTTCCCGGGAACGCCCGTCCACGACGATGTCGCGGCCCTCTTCGCCCCCGCCTACGAGGGCGGGCCCGCCGCCGTCTGGCTCTGGAACGAGGACGGCTACGATGCGCCCGTCCGGCTCGACCCCTTCGTCGGCTACTGGCTCTACGCCAGCGGGGACATGGCGCGGAGCGTGGCCGTGATGCCCGCCTTCGGGAATGGCGTGCAGCTCCGCGCCGGCTGGAACCTGATCGGCGTTCCCTATCCGACTGCCCTGCCGACGCATGACAACCTCTCCAGCCTCGTCTGGACCTTCCGCAACCTCCGTTATGAACCGGTTTCGCGCCTGGTGCCCGGCACCGGGTATTGGGTCTATGCCTTCGCGGACCTCATGCTTGTCTTCGCCGAGGAGAACGCTCCATGATTGTCCGCCATGTCCTCTGTTTTCTCCTGCTTGGCGGGGGCCTGTTGGCCGACCCGCTGCGCGGCGATGTGAACGCCGACGGCGTGCTCAACATTGCCGACCGAGTCCTGCTGGGCGCGATGCTCGGCGGCAGCGAACCCGCGACCGACCTTGCCGATCTCGACGGGGACGGGGTGCTGACCGCCGCCGATGCGGAAATCCTCGCCGATCTGCTACTCGGCCAGCCGGTCTACGAGCCGCTGGGCACCGCGGTCCTGCCCACGGACGGGAGCCCCGTCGCGGTCGGGGACCTGGAACTGGCGGTCGCGGCGGGCACCTTCGCCGTACCGGTCGGCATCCAGGTGGCTTCGGCCTGGCGTTCCCTGGGCTACGACGATCCGGACCAGTCGGCGGTCTTCCGGCTGGACGGGGTGCCCTACCACGAGACCGGTGGCCTGGTGGTGTCCCTGCCGCCGTCCGCCCGGCGGCGGGAGGGCGGGACGACCATGATTCTCTTCGGCGAGGAGGTGGCCGCGCCCAGCAACGGCCTGGGCTACAACATCGCCACCCGCGCCCTGCCCGCGACTTTGGTCGGGGGACGCTATGTGGTCGAGCTTCCGCCCCTGCCGCCGCCCCCGGCGGAGGTGGCAGGCGAGCTGCCCGCGACCGCCCGCATTTTTCTGCAACGTGTCGATTCCCTGGTTCAGGACACCTACGAAATCACCGTCGGTCGCGCCGGACTGGCTCTGGATTTGGTGTCGCCCGCCACCACGACCCCCGAGCAGAAGCAGCGGATTGCGAATGCCCTGGCCCTGGCCGCCAAAACCATCAGTACCCTCGGCTTCAATTTGGCCAAACGCACCAGCCCGGTCAAGATCGAGGTCAAGAAGCTCGATCAGGGAACCTGTGGGCTCTATCAGCCCAGCATGGTGTTCCTGGATTGGACCAGCATCGACATCAACGTGTCCCTGGTCACCGACCCGGCCCAGGCCACGACTCTTCAGCGGACTCTCATCCACGAGTATTTCCACATGGTCCAGGCCACCTACGATCCCCGCAGCGCCTTCGTCCAGGCCAAGTACAACGCCCCGCAGTTGTGGATCGACGAGGCCACCGCCGTCTGGATCGAGAAATTCGCCTCCGGCGGCACCACCAGCGACTACATGGAGGACAATGCCGGCGAGATGATGAAGGGCATTCATGCCGAAACCTCCGGCCTCGCCTTCCGCAACGCCGCCTCCCGCACCCGCGCCCAGGACCACGGCTACGGCATGTCCATGATGTTCCAGTATATGTTCGACAAGAACAAGTACGACGAGAATCCCACCCTGCTGAACATCTACCGCAAGATCGAGGAGGGCTTGGAACCCGAGGCCGCGTTTCTCGCCGCCCTCATCGGTCCCGAGCCCGCCGACTGGTGGGACGACTTTCTGATTACCTATGCCCAGAGCGGGATGGGACGGCCCCCCATTCCCTTTTCGAAAACCTACGCCAACCGGATGACGGGGCTTACCTTCGCGGCCGACCATGCCGAGTCTTTGCCCGTGAACCGGCCTCTACGGCGGCATGACCGGTTCCAGAGCAGCGCGCTGATGGTGAACTGGAGACTGCTGCCGGTCCCGGCGCGCGGGGGACGGCGGCTGGTGGCGCAGTTGCGGGCGGCGGACGACAAGTTCGGCCTGCTGGCCTTCCAGCAGCGCGAGGGCGAGGATGCCCCCTGCGTCCTGCGCACGTCCAGCATCTCCCCCATGGGCAAATTCGGCAATGACCACTACACCATTCTGGCCGAAAACCTGGAGACCTATGTAGGCGGGGTTGGCCAGATGCGCCCGGCCCATTATCTGGTGCCCCGGCGGCTGGTGGATTCCGCCCCCGGCGCCGTTCTCCCCTCGCTCGATGTCTGGCATGTGAACACCAGCCACCCCGTCAGCATCACCCAGGGAAGCCTCGCCCGGCGGCGCTACACCGTCAGCGGCCATGCCGACTGCGAACGGGTGCTCAGGAGCGAAACGGCGTTCGGCCCCGGCGTGCCCTATCTGTTCCTGGAGGCGGGGGGGGTGGTGGACATCCCCGTCAGCCTCACCATCGCCAGCACGGCGGACCCGGACAGTTTCTACACGACGACCGGCTACACCATCCAGGTCCAGCATGCCCGCAGCCAGACCGAGACTGTCACCTCGACCGTCGCCACTCTGGGGGCGGGAGGCGGTACGGCGGACTTCACGGTCACGCTCACCGCCGCCGACGTGGGAGCCACGCTGGTCGTCGTCGCCCACGAGGATTTGGGCATTGGCGCCCCTTCGGGAATCTATTTCCTCGGCACCAACATGGTTCCCATGATCGTGACCCGCTACGACTATCTGCTCCAGCTCGTGAACGCCCCGCCCGCCGGGCGCTGAGTCTGCCGTGGCGGGACCAGAGGGAATCAGCAGGGGGCGTACCCGTCCGGTGCCGCCGCCGGGAACCTTCTTTGCCGGAGGACCCCGCAACCAATGGCAGCCACCGCTTGCCGACAGGGGAACCGATATCGGAATGGTGGATAAAAATAACCGTTATATTTTTACTATATAAAAAAGACACTTCGGATGTATTGATTTCAAAACGCTACGAAAAGAAGGAAGTATCCCGGAGCGCGCCTTGGGTTTTTTGGTATATAAATATTTGTAACTCGTTTGCATTAAGGTAGAAAAGGATTTGCTGCACGGGTTTTTCGCTGGCTGTGCCGACGGCAAGTCGTCGGTGATAAAAAGTTTC
>LVAZ01000482.1 GCA_001603055.1 Victivallales bacterium Lenti_02 | reverse complement strand
GGCCGAGGTGGTCGAGGTCGAGCTGCCCAACACCAAATACGCCGTGGCGGCCTACTACATCATCGCCACCGCCGAGGCCAGCGCCAACCTCGCCCGCTTCGACGGCATCCGCTACGGCTTCCGCCATCCCGAGGCCGAGAACCTCCTGGACACCTACCGCCTGAGCCGCGCGGGCGGCTTCGGCCGCGAAGTCAAGCGCCGCATCATCCTCGGCACCTACGTGCTTTCGAGCGGCTACTACGACGCCTACTACAACCGCGCCCAGAAGGTCCGCACCCTCATCCGCCGGGACTTCGACCGGGCCTTCGAAACCTGCGACGTGATCCTCTCCCCGGCCTCGCCCTTTCCCGCCTTCCGGGCGGGCGAGATCACCGACCCCCTGCAGATGTATCTGGCGGACATCTACACCATCTCCGCGAACCTCGCGGGCATCTGCGGCATCAGCGTGCCCTGCGCGCTGAGTTCGGCGGGCCTCCCCATCGGCCTCCAGATTCTCGGCCCCGCCCTGGGCGAGACCCGGCTGCTGCAGAGCGCCCATCTCTTCGAACAGGTGTCCGGCGTCGCCGGTGCCCGCCCGGCCTTGGCCTAGACGCGAGGGAATGGAACCCATGGAATACGAAGCAGTCATCGGCCTCGAAGTCCACATCGAGCTGGACACCCAGACCAAAATCTTCTGCGGCTGCCGCAACGAGTTCGGCGCCGAGCCGAACACCAACGTCTGCCCGGTCTGCCTGGGCTATCCCGGCAGCCTGCCGGTGATGAACCGCGAGGCCGTCCGCAAATCCATCCTCGCCGGCCTCATGTGCGACTGCGAGATCGCCGCCTACAGCAAGTGGGACCGCAAGAACTACTACTACCCGGACATGCCGAAGAACTACCAGATTTCCCAGTACGACCTGCCCCTCTGCCTCGGCGGCGGCGTGCCCATCGCGGGAATCGGCTTCTCCGGCGAGCCCCTCGCCGAACGCACCATCGGCCTGACCCGCATCCACCTCGAGGAGGACGTGGCCAAGTCCACCCACCTCGGCAAATCCTCGGGCGTGGACTTCAACCGCGCCGGCGTCCCGCTCATGGAGATCGTCAGCGAGCCGGACATGCGCAGCGCCGACGAGGCCCACGCCTATCTGGTGGCTCTCCAGCAGATCATGGAGTACGCCGGGGTCAGCGCCTGCGACATGGAGAAGGGCCAGATGCGCTGCGACGTGAACGTCTCCGTCCGGCCCGTGGGCGAAACCAAGCTCGGCACCAAGATCGAGATCAAGAACCTGAACAGCTTCCGCGCCGTCCACCGCTCGCTGCTCTACGAGATCGAGCGCCAGATCGAGGAACTAGGGGACGGCGGCAAGCTGTTCCAGGAGACCCGCCGCTGGGACGACGCGGCCGGCGTCACCAGCGTCATGCGCAGCAAGGAATGCGCCCACGACTACCGCTATTTCCCCGACCCCGACCTCATGCCCGTCGAGGTCTCGCCCGAATGGCTGGCGGAACTGCGCGCGGAGATGCCCGAGACACCCCACGCCCGCCGCGCCCGCTTCGTGGCCGAATACGGCATCACCCCCTACGACGCCCATGTCCTGACCCTCGAAAAACCCACCGCCGCCTACTTCGAGGCCGCCGCCAGGGGACGGAAAAATCCCAAGCTGGTGGCCAACTGGATTCAGACCGAGCTGCTCGGCGCGCTGGCCAAAAACACCTGTTCCCTGGCCAACAGCCCCGTTTCGCCCGCGGCCCTCGGCGAACTGGTCGGCCTCATCGAGGCCAACACCATCAGCGGCAAAATCGCCAAGGATGTCTTCGCCGAAATGTTCGAGACGGGCAAAGCCGCCGCCGCCATCGTCCAGGAAAAGGGCCTCCAGCAGGTCACCGACACCGGCGCCATCGAGGGCCTGGTGGACGCCGCCATCGCGGCCAATCCCAAGCCCGTCGAGGAATACCGGGCCGGCAACCCCAAGGCCATCCAGTTCCTGGTCGGCCAAGTCATGAAGAACAGCCGCGGCAAGGCCAACCCCCAGATGGTGGTGGAACTCCTCCGCCAGCGCCTCGACGGGTAGGAAAAGAGCCCGCCTTCCGTTTGTAGTCCAGGCGTCAGCCTGCTGTATTCCGTTCGTAGTCCAGGCTTTAGCCTGCTGTATTCCGTTCGTAGTCCAGGCTTTAGCCTGCTCTTGAAACGTCCCCCGTCGGCCTTGTATGAGACTTCATGTTGCCGGGTCTATATGGTGGCCATTCATCTGTGGTTGGTGGTCCCGGTCCGGAATGCGCCGCGTCCGGATTCCGGCATAGGGGTGATTGGAACCGCCTGGCGGAACGGGCCCCCGTTTCTTCCACCGGCGGCAGGCTCGCACGACCCGGGGGGCGGTTACAGAACGAAAACCCGAGCCCGCAGGCCTGAGCAGCCGCTGTCCGCTCCCCGGCCGCAAGGACGGCCTTGTTTCACTGGGCACAAAAAAACCGCCATCCCTGCGGGGTGTGCGGGGACGGCGGCTGGGAATCGGGAACGGGACTAGAGCAGTTCGGCGATCTGGACGGCGTTAAGGGCGGCGCCCTTGAGGAGCTGGTCGCCGCAGACGAAGAGGGCCAGGCCGGTGTCGCAGCTCAGGTCGTCGCGGACCCGGCCGACGAGCACGTCGTACTGGTCGTTCGAGTCGATGGGCATGGGGAAGTAGTTGGCCTTGCGGTCGTCCACCACCTTGAGGCCGGGGGCCTTGGCCAGGGCGGCCAGGGCTTCCTCGACGCTCACCTTGCGCGCCTGCTCGACGACGATGGCCTCGGCGTGCGAGCGCAGGACCGGCACGCGCACGGAGGTCGCGCAGACGCGGATCGCGTCGTCGTGCATGATCTTCCGCGTCTCGTGGACCATCTTCATCTCTTCCTGGTTGTAGCCGTTCGCGGTCACGTCGGAATTATGGCTGAAGAGGTTGAAGGCGTAGGGATGGGGCAGCACGGAGTGCTGGTAGGTCTGCCCGGCCAGATAGGCGGCGGTGCTCTTTTCCAGCTCCTCCATGGCGAGGGCCCCGGCGCCGCTGGCGCTCTGGTAGGTGCTCACCACGATGCGCTTGACCGGCGAGAGGTCGTGCAGCGGCTTCACCGCCACCAGCAGGATGATGGTGGTGCAGTTGGGATTGGCGATGATGCCCTGGTGCTGCTTCACGTCCCCGGGGTTCACCTCGGGCACCACCAGCGGCACCTTGGCGTCCATGCGGAAGGCGCTGGAGTTGTCGATCATCACGGCCCCGGCCTTGACGGTGGCGGCGGCGAACTCCTTCGAGCGCGAGGCGCCCGCGCTGAACAGGGCGATGTCCATCCCCTGGAACGAGTTCTCCGTGAGTTCCTCGACCTTCAGCTTCTCGCCGCGGAATTCCAGCTCGCGGCCCACCGAACGTTTGGAGGCAAGCAGGCGCAGGGATTTGACCGGGAAATTGCGCTTTTCGAGCGTCTTGAGCATCTCGGTACCCACCGCGCCGGTCGCGCCGGCGACGGCGACATGAAAACCTCGGGCCATGCTGTCACCTCGCGTGTTGGGTGTTGTCGCCGGCGACCGGCGGCAGGATGCTGCCGGGCCGACGAGTCGGGCGCATACTATAGCAGAGATTCGCTGCAAATCATGCCGCGACGGAAGGTTCCGCCGCATGCTTCCGGCCTCTTTCCCGCTCTCATACCGCCTGCCAGGTGTGGCGGAAGTGCTGGACGGGGGTGGGGTCGCCGCGGAACTGCCAGAGCTGGGAGGCGGGGCCGAGGAAACTCGCCACGAACCAGAAGGTGTGGACGGGGCGGCGCACGAAGTGCCGCAGCAGGGCGGTGGCGAAGCCGCGGCGCTCGCGCAGGGCCCGGAGGAACAGGCGCAGCCAGTCCTCGGCGGTCAGCCCGTAGTCGCGGGTTCCGTCCTGCTCCCGCACCAGCCGGAAGGCGTTGCGGGCGCAGCGTTCGAGCTGTCCCGGCACCGGGTAGTAGCCGCCGTAGCCCCGGTACAGGATGGCGTAGTGGAAGCCCTGGCGGTCGAAAAGCTGGCGGCACGGGGAGCGGAGCAGTTTCTCGGGTGGGACGGGGCCGTGGCGGAAATGCAGGGCGGTGGTCACCACCCGGCGCGCGGGGGAGGCGGGATCGAGCAACCCGGCCAGAATGGCGAACATGTTCTCGTAGATGGGGTCCTGCCGGCCGGCGAGCACGTCTTCGGGCTGGCAGAAGTGTTCGAGGGCGCCGTTCACCACGATGCCGTCGAAGGTGCCCCGCCAGGCGGGGGGCAGCTTGCGGTAGTCGGTCAGCACCGCATTCAGGCCGCGCGCCCGGCAGACGGCGAACTGCTCCTCGGAGATGGTCACGCCGGTGACCCGGGCGCCGCGCGCCTGCGCCGCCGCCAGCAGGGTCCCCAGGCCGCAGCCGATTTCGAGCAGGCGGAAGCCCGGTTTGACGCCGAGTTCGTCGAGCAGGTAGGCGTGCTGGCGGCGCTGGGCCTCGCGGTAGTCGGTCCGGCTGTCCGCGTCGTAGATGCCCTCGGTGTAGTCCTCGACTCCCGCCAGCATGGAAACGCCCGTGAGGCTGTAGCAGCGGCGCACGATGGCCGCCACCTCGGACAATTCCGCCGGATACTCCCCGGCGCCGGGCCGGGCCAATTCGTTCACCTTCATCGGCTACTGCCTCTGCTGTCGTCGCGAACCGTCAGCCGTCCTTGGCCCAACCGGGCCGGCGGCATCGTCCAAACCATTTTCGGGGAGGGCGAAAATAGGCGATCCCCGGAATCTTTCAAGCCGACGCATCCGACGTGCCAGCATGGTGTTGGGGCGGGAGAATTCACGGCTGATTCTCCAGGGTTTCGGTGTCCGCCTCCCGTTCGGCCTTCTCCTCCGGAGTGGCGGCGATGACGGCCTTGGCCCAGGCCCCGGTGCGGAAGATGACGATCAGGATCAAGGCGCAGACAACGTTGGCGATGCCCATGCCCACGTAGATGCCCACGCTGCCCCAGCCGATCAGGTAGCCGAAGAGGTAGCCCAGCGGCAGGCGCAGCGCCCATTGCCGCAGCAGCGAGACCACCATCACCGGGCGGGTGTGCCCGGACCCGTAGAAGGCCGCGCTGAGCACGTTCATCACGATGAAGAAATAGTTCGAGGCGGGCACGATCAGGAAGAACCGGAACGCCTCGTCGATCACCTCCGGATCATTGACGAAGAAGCGGGCCACCAGCCGCCCCTGCCACATCATCAGCAGGTAGGGGAGGGCCATGCCCGCCGCCACCAGGATCACGCTCATGCGGACCGCCTGTTTGGCGCGATCCGGCTTGCCCGCGCCGAGTGCCTGCCCAACCACCGGGGCCGCTGCCATGGCCATGCAGTCGCCGGGTATCGCCAGAAAATGGGTCATGCGGAAACCGATGGTGAAGGCCCCGATTACGGCGGGGCCAAGGTTGTTCACAAACGACTGGAAGACCATGTAGCCGAAGGAATTGCTGCTCATGCTGACCGCCGCCGGCAGGCCGATGCGGACGATCTGGCGCAGCATCCGCCCGTCCGGCTTCAGGTCGGCCAGGGTCAGTTTCAGACCCGAGCGCCCCCGGTGGAGGAGGACCAGGCAGGCGACCGCCGCCGACAACTGCGCGGCCACGCTGGCGATCGCCGCGCCCTCGACTCCCAGCCCGAAATGGAAAATCAGAATCGGATCGAGCACCAGATTGAGGAGGCTGGCGGCGCCGTTGATGTAGACCACGGTGAGGGTGTCGCCCAGGGAGCGCAGGGCGGAGCTGTAGGCGAGGGTGCAGGCGATGAAGGGCGTGCCGAGGATGTAGATGCGCAGGTAGCCGTTCGCCATGTCGAGCACTTCGGCGGGCACCTGGGCCAGGGCCAGCAGGGGGCGGGTGAACAGCAGGATGAGGCCCGAGAGCACCACGCTCACCGACGTCAGCAGCAGCAGTGTCTGGCCGGCCGCCCGGTCGGCGTCGTCGTGCCGCCCCGCCCCGGCATACTGGGAGACCAGCGCCGAACCGCCGTTGCCGAAGCCCATCGCCAGCGCGAAGACGATGAAGACGAAGGGGATGCTCACCCCCGGCGCAGTCAGGGCGCGGGAGTTGAGCTTCCCCAGCCAGAAGGCGTCGGTCAGGTTGTACACCGCCTGGATGGACATCTGCGCCATCAGCGGCGTGGACATCCGGAACAGATTCCAGCCCAGCGAACCCTCGGTCAGGTCGCGGCGGCCGCCGGTGCTATGGAGTGGTTTGGTCATGCGAACATGGGGTCCTGAATCCTGCGGCATCCCGCGCGGAAAACGAAATTCCGACCATACGCCAGCCGCCGCAAGATGCAACGCGCAGGCGGAAAAACGGGGCCGGAACACCGCCCGATCCAGCTTGAAAGACCAAAAAATGAGTGCATATTCACCGCATGAACGAACATTCATGCAGAATATAGGCCGGTTTGTCATGGACGCAAGAACCGATTTTCCAGACCCGGAAGCGAACAAGCCCGCGGCGGAGAATGCCGCCGCGCCCTGCGGCCGGCGGGAGCGGGAGCGCCTGCGCCACCGGCGGGAAATTGTCGAGGCCGCCGAGCGGGTG
>LVAZ01000481.1 GCA_001603055.1 Victivallales bacterium Lenti_02 | reverse complement strand
GGTGGGAAGCAGTTCGATATCCACCCGTTCCCGCAGGGCGCGCAGACGCTCGGGGACCATCATCGCCTGCCAGCGCTCCTGGTCCCCCACCCCGGCCAGGATATTGGCCTCGGCGTGGACTTCCCGCAGGTAGGCTTCCTCGAGGTAGGGCGCGAACTCCGGGTTGTCGACCGCGTCCACCAGGAAACGGTGCAGATACGCCCGCACCAGCGGCTCGTCGTTCTGAATCGCCTCGCGGATGACCGGGAAATCCCCCCCCGCCTCGCGCAGATTCACGATCTGGCCCTGGAACGCAGGCTGGCGCAGGTAGTCCCGACGGATATAGCCCGCGTTGCGGGGCAGCTTCAGATAGGCCAGAAAACGCTCCCGGTCGTAGGTGTCCTGCGTCCGGTCGAATTCGAGGCGGCGGTAGAGAATGTTCGCCTTGAGCGAATTCCAGACCGGTGGCAGACGGTCGGCGAATGCCTGCAAACGTTCGAGATAGGCCAGCCGGACCGCCGGCGTCTCCACATCCTCGTCGCTTTTCGGCACCAGCCGTTGCAGATAGGCGGAAAGAAACGCCCGTTCGCCCAGGAGATTGGGCAGGCGGACCGCGCAGGCATCGAGCTGGGCCAGAGTCAGGAAGGCATGGACTTTCCGGGCCCCGAATCCCCCGCTGTCCTTTTCCTGCAAGTCGGCGACCACCAGATCCACCAGATTCGGCAGATCCGGTAAGGCAAGCTGGTCGAGCAAGGCCCGCCGCCGTTCCGATGACAGCTCCATGACCGCCAGCCGCCGATAGGCCGCCTCCGAGAAGCCCCCCAGCAAACGGTCGCGGGCGAAGGCTAGCCGATCCAGCGCGGCGCGGTCCAGCAGCTCCGGATTCAGGACGGTGGGGTAATTCGTCTCCTGCTCACGCTCGCGCCGGACATGGGCGAAGCTCAAACTAAGCTGCTCCCGAATCCGCGCCAGCGCCTGGGCGGGTTCCACCTCGTAGCGGAGCAGGACCTGCCGGTTCTGCATGTCCTGCCACTTGGCGCTATCCCGATACCGGTCCTTCCAGCGCCGCAGCGTCTCCGCCGCCTGCTCCAGCTCGCCCGTGTTCTGGAAATGCAGACAGTGGTAGTAGTAATACTCCTCCGTGCCGGGAATCAGCTCCTTGAGCGCCGCCGCGCGGTCCGGTGCCAAGGCGAAATCCTCGATGAACCCGACCTCGCCGGGGGCCTGCCCCAGCAGCACCGACACGGAGACAAACAGGGACACCGAAAACCAGATCGCGCGTTTCATGGTCGTTCTCCCAGCCAAGAGTTCGGACACCGTATATCAACATACTCGGTTCCTGCCAACGGTGCGAATACCTGTGTCCGTTATCGTTTACAATGCGCCGCAACGCCAGTTCTTAGGTCCCCGTTGCTTTTCATGGCGTTTGTCGGCATGTATGGTCTGCCCGGAACCCATTCCGGAGGAAACGACCATGCTCATGCTGCCCATGCCCCGGTTTCAGAATTTGCAGGCCGGACAAGGCCCCGTGGTGACGCCGCGTCTGCGCGAGGCGGTGAATCCGGGCGAGCCGCCGCCACTGGAGGTGGTCTGCCGCGAGGACCTCTCCTGGCTGGCGAGCCACGCCTGTCCCCCCGCCTGCCGCGACCAGGCCTACCGCCTCGAACTCGACTCCCGGACCATCGTCCTGTCGGCGGCGGACGAAACCGGTTGGCGGCATGGCCTCGCGACCCTCGCGCAGCTCATCGAGCAGACCTCCGACCACGCCCGGCTGCCCGGCGGCACCATCGAGGACTATCCCCAACTGCCCTGGCGCGGCCTCCAGTACGACATCGCGCGGGGCATGACCTACCGCCATGAGCACCTCAAGCAGGTCGTGCGCGACATGGCCAGTATGAAACTGAATCTCCTCCATCTCTATCTCGAAGGCCGTTTCGCCTATCCCTCCCATCCCGAACTCCACCAGCCCGGCCTGATGACTCCGGACGAGGCCCGCGACCTCACCGCCTTCGCCCGTGCCCACGGGGTGACGCTGGTCCCCCAGGTGAACGGCCTCGGCCACATGGCCCAGATTCTCGCCCCGCCGGAACACGCGCATCTGCGCGAAGACCCCGCCGACCCCTACATGATCTGCCCTTCGAATCCGGCCGCCCTGCCCTTCGTCCTCGAACTGGTGGACGATCTGGCGGACTGCTTCGCCACTCCCTTCCTCCACATCGGCATGGACGAGGTCGCCAAGCTCGGCCACTGCCCCGCCTGCAAGCAACGGCTCGAAAAGGACGGCCATGCGGGCGGGCCCATTGCCGACCATATCAACGCCATCGCGGCCCATCTGCGCCAGCGCGGCATCCGGTCCATGGTATGGGGCGACATGCTGCTCGACCTCGCCCAGTTCCCCGGCACCCACGCGGCCAACGGCGGCGTCACCGGCTGGGGCAGCCGCAACGGCACCGCCCGCGCCCTCGGTCTGCTCGACCGCGACATCGTCATCTGCGATTGGCAGTACGCCCGTTTCTCCCCGGCCGAACACCGTTTCCTGCGCGAGCAGGGCTTCGACATCATGCCCGCCCTCGACACCGACGAACGGGTCTGCCCCTGGGGACCGGACCGAGGGCTGGACGAGCATATCCCCGCCTTCTTCGAATCCTGCCGCCAGAGCGGCGCCCTGGGCGGCTACGCCTGCACCTGGAGCCTCAAGCTGGGTGAGGTCTTCGACAACCGCTGGATTGATTTCGCCAAGGCCGCCGAATGCATGTGGACTGGCGGACGCCTCGACCCGGAACCTTTCGCCCGCCGCTTCGCCGCCGTCTTCCTGGGCGTGGAAGAACCCCTGCTCCGCCGGATCGACCAGATCATCAAGACCGACGTGGTCCCCCCGGTCGTCCATCTGCTCTCCCGCATCATGAAACTCGACGCGCCCTGGGCCGCCATCGAAGCCCCGCCCGGACACGCCGAACCAAAGCCGAACGCCTCCTCTCTCATCGCCCTCAAGGAAGAGGGACTCCTCTGGCTGAACCGCCTCCGCGAACAGACCCGGCGCCGCCCCCACTGGCTCGCCTGGCAGGACATCCCGCTGGACATCGACCGGCTCGTCCTGCACATGTTTGCCCTGAGAAGCGTGGTCCGCACCGCCTACGCCTATGCCGGCAGCCAGCCGGACAACCCCCTCGTCGCCCGCTGGTGCCGGGACTCCATCCGCACCGCCCTGGCCGGCCTGATCGAGCTGACCGAAACCCTGCACAATCGCTTCGCGGCGCTCTTCGACCAACTCGGCAACGACGCCGACAACCTCACCAAGACCAGCCGCTTCCTCGACCATCTCCGCGAACTCGACGCCGCCCTGGAAAACGCCGACACCCTCCCCGCCCCGGAAACTTGGTGCCCCTCCGCCCTCTACCAGAAAAAGGCGGAGGGATAGGCTTGTCCTCGGAGAACGAGGAATCGCCCGCTCTGACTTCGTGACTTCGTGACTTCGGCGGGAACTGCAACGCAGGGACGACAAGCGACCCTCTCCCGACTTGCCAGCGGGCAGTTTCGGAGGCATGGTTAAGGGCTGTCGTTTCCACCTGCCCGCGAATCCCGAACCGACCGAAAGCATGCGCATGGCTCGAATCCAGGAAGATGCCGCGATCCTTGGCAACCGCCGCCTGCAAGGCGATTATTTCCAAGTGGATATGCAGACCACCGGCATCGCCGTCGCCACCCAGCCGGGCCAGTTCGTCCATGTGCAGCTTCCCCAGTTCGAGCATCGGGTGCTGCGCCGTCCATTCAGCATCTACGACGTGGACCCGGCGAACGGGCGGTTGAGCGTCATCTACAAAATCGTCGGCGAGGGCACGGCCCATCTCGCCGAACTGCCCGCCGGGACCGTGCTCAATCTGCTCGGCCCCCTCGGGATGGGTTTCTCCGCCCCCCCGGCCGGCACCCGGCCCATCGTGGTCGCGGGCGGCTACGGCTGCGCCGCCACCTATCTCTTCGCCAAGCGCAGCCCGGTTCCCCCGCTGGTCCTGATCGGGGGACGCTCGGCGGGGGATGTCCTGCTCGAAGCGGAATTCGCCGCCCTCGGCTGCGAGGTGCGCGTCTCCACCAACGACGGCAGCTGCGGACACCGGGGGCTGGTCACCGAACTGCTCGAAACCGCGCTCGACGAGACCGCCCTCCCCTGCGTCGCCTCCTGCGGTCCCAACCCCATGCTCTACGCCGTCGCCCGCATTCTCGCCCGGCGCGGGCTCGATGGCGAGGTGAGCCTCGACCATGCCATGTGCTGCGGGGTCGGCGCCTGTTTCGCCTGCGTGGTGAAGCTGAAAGCGGACAACCCCGACGGCTGGGAGTACATCCGCACCTGCCTGCACGGCCCCGTGTTCAAAGCCTCCAGCGTCCATTGGGAATAACCCGCACATGCGTATCCTCTTTGTCATCTGCGCCTTGCTTCTGCTCGTCGCGGGGGCGTTGACCTACTGGACCCAGCCCGAGAAGCAGTCCGAGGTCCCCGTCATCTACTGGGTGATCGATCCCGCCCCCGCCCGGCCCGAGCAGATCGATCTGTTCCACAAGTGGCTGATGGACAAAGGCCACGGCACCACTTTCGAAATCCGGAGCATGGAGGAGTTGGAGAAATTCCGCCAGCTCAAGTGGTCCGAGAACATCCGGGAAGCCATCGTCGCGGGGAATCCGGCGGGCGGGAAAATCTTCGACCCCGCCACCACGGCGGCCGACCTGCCCATGACCGTCGTCGCCCCGCCGGTCGAGATGCGCCTCGACTCCGCCAGCAACGACCTCTACAAGAAGCTGGTGCAGGGCGTGTCCGGCGTGGCGGGCGACGTGATCGAGTGCTACAACGGGGGCCAGCAGATGCAGTTCCTCGCCTCCGGCGGGATGCTGGCCGACGTCACCGAAAGCGCCAAGACCTACGGATTCACCCCGGACCAGACCTTTCCGGCCCTGGTCCCCTCGCTGTTCTACGAGGGCAAGCAGTACGCCTTCCCGCGCAACGTGGCCCAGACCATGTACTGGGTCAACCTCGAAGTCTTCCGCAAGTACAACCAGCCCCCGCCGCCCTCCCGCTGGACTCTCGAAACCTTCGAGGAACGGGGCCGCGCCTATGTCGAGGCCGCCAACCGGGGCGAATCCCGCCGCCAGTGGTTCTTCGCCGACCGGCCCATGAAAACCGAACTGCGCCGCAGTCTCGGCCTCAGCATGTTCAACGAGACCATGACCGTCTGCACCCTCGACGATCCGCGCAGCGCCCAGGTGCTCGCCCTGATCCACAAATGGACCTACGAGGACCACATTCTCCCCAGCGCGGCCGACCGGGCCAGCTTCGAGACCGAGGGCGGCTGGGGTGGCCAGTCCTTCCAGCTTTTCCGCAGCGGCCGCTACGCCCTGTTCGCCAGCGGGCGCTGGGCGCTGATGCTGTTCCGGAAATTCGGGGCCATGGAGCTGGCCGTGGTCGAGCCGCCCCACGGCATTCTGCCCAACACCGTCCTCAGCGGCGGGCAAGGCACCGTCTACGCCGCCTCGCAGCACCGCACCTTCGCCGAACTCTTCCTGGCCTACATGGCCGACGAACCCTACAACATGCAGATCGTCCGCAGCGGCGACGCCCTGCCCCCCAACCCCATCTACACCCGCACCGAGGAATACCTCCGGCCACCGGACTATCCCAACGAATGGGGCACCCACGAGATGTGGTCCACCTCCGCCGAGACCATCGCCCTCACCCAGAGCCTTTCCCCCTATGTCCTCCCGGTCACCGTGATGCGCCACGACCGGGACGCCGAGGACGAGGTCATGAACAACCGCCTGACCCCCGAGGAGGCCACCCGCCGGCTGGCCGCCTACGTCAACGAGGAAATCGCCCGCAACATTCGCGAAAGCGCCCGGCTCCGCGCCAAGTACGAGGAGGACGCGGCCTTCCAGAAGCAAATCGACGAGGCGCGCGCGGCCGGCCGCAAGGTCCCCGCCGCCTGGATCAAAAACCCCTTCCATCACCGTTGGTACGCCAGCCAGGGCTGGCTGGAGGACACGGAGTCCACCGATGCCCCTTAGCCGCAGCCAAACCCGCAAACTCGCCACCGGCCTCGCCTTCATCGGCCCGAATGTCGTTGGCTTCCTCATCTTCACCCTCTTCCCGCTCGTCTTCAGCCTCGCCATGGCCTTCACGAACTGGGACCTGCGGCTGCACAACGCCTTCACCGACGAGTCGGTCCGCTTCGTCGGTTTCGCCAACTTCGCCCGCCTCTTCCGCGAGCCGGATTTCTTCCTGTCCCTTCGCAACACCCTGTTTCTGATGATGGGTCTCCCCTTCGCCGTGGCGGGGAGCCTGGGCGCGGCCCTGTTGCTCAGCCAGGACCTCAAGGGCAAGACCCCGCGCATCCGGAGCACGGTCGCCGCCGCCATCCTACTCACCATCGCCTGCCTGACACTGGTCGTGGTCGGCCTGGGCAGCAGCGCCGTGGTCATTCTGGTGACCGGCGTGGCCTGTCTGGTGCTCACCCTCGGCGTCAGCTTCCGGCAGAGCGCCTACCGCACCCTTTTCTACTTCCCCCACTTCACCGCCGGCGTGGCCACCTACCTGCTCTGGAAGCGCCTCTACGCGCCCCTCAACGGCCCCATCAACAACGTTCTCCGCCCGCCGTTGAGCATCGTCACGGACCTGGCCCGCAACTTCCATCCCGATTTCTGGATCGGTGTGGCCCTGGTCTGCTCCCTGCTGGCCGCCCTACTGCCCCTAGTCGCCGCGCACCGCCTGTCCCGGCTCTGGCGCGACGGCGAGGCGGGCTGGCTGGC
>LVAZ01000480.1 GCA_001603055.1 Victivallales bacterium Lenti_02 | reverse complement strand
ATAGCCTAACGCGAGGCGATATACGTCGAGTTTTTCGTGTGAAAATGACATTTCTCGATGCCGATTCCGATAGCGATTCCGATAGCGATTCCGATAGCGATGCCGATGCCGATAGCGATGCCGATGCCGAGAGCGATGCCGACTCCGAGAGCGATGCCGATGCCGAGAGCGATTCCGATAGCGATGCCGATGCCGAGAGCGATTCCGATTCCGATAGCGATTCCGATAGCGATTCCGATAGCGATTCCGATAGCGATTCCGAGAGCGATGCCGATGCCGAGAGCGATGCCGACTCCGAGAGCGATGCCGATGCCGAGAGCGATGGCGAGGTTAGTCCCGCTGTTCGGGTTCGGTTCCGGGATGGAGGATGGGATTTTCGCCGATTTCCACGTGTTCCGCGCCCTCGATGGCGATGGCACCGCTGGGGGGCTGGTTTCCGGGGCGGTAGAGAACGTGTTCGAGCTGGTTGCCGACGATGCGCACGCCCTGGGCGGCGCGGATGCCGATGCCGGGACCGGGACAGTCGCGGATGGTGTTGTTCTCGATGACCAGATTGCGGTTGCCCGGCCAGAGGGGAAGCGGGGTGTTGCGGTCGCGGTTCACGAAGACATTGATCGCGCCGACCGAGTAGGCGCCCCGGTCGAGCATGGCGGCATCGCGGCCCACGTCCTCGATCAGATTGCCGCGCACGACGATGTTCTCGACCCAGCCCGCCTCCCGCCAGAAGCCATACTCGGCGCCGATGGTGATGGCGCTGTGCTTGAGCCGGCGGAAGACGTTGTTCTCGATCACCCCGTCGGAGGCCATGATGCGCAGGCCCCGCGCCCGGTGGTCGGTGAATTCGCAGTTGCGGATGACGAATCCGGGGGCGTTGTTGGCCGGGAAATCGAGAAAATCGCCCGGCTGGGCGGGCAGGGGTTCGCGCAGGGTCAGCCGGAACACGGTGCCCCGTCCGGGCGTGTTGCGCGGCCAGACCTGGCGGATGGCCTCGGCGTGTTCGGGGGCGAGGTCTCCCGGCACGGGGACGAATTCGGCGATGGTGCCGGTGCCCAGCACGGCATAGTTGCCCGCCTGCAAGCGCCGCACCACCGACCCGGCGGGAATCACCGTCGCCAGATACTCGGGCGAATAGGGCCAGACCGCCAGCAATTCCGTCTCCCCGTCGCCCCCCACCACCGCCAATGTTACCCCGTGCAGATTCACCGAATCGTCGCCCATGAAGGAGAAATGACACCCCTCCATGACCGGCCCCTTGGTGGCGAAGGCGATGTTCAGGCCGTCGGCACAGGTGGAGATCAGGCGCGGCTCGCTGGCGCCGGACGGCGGTTCGCCGGGCTTGATGTCGTAGCGGTAGTAGTTGTCCCCGCGCATATAGCGTCCCAGATAGGCCGCCCCCGGCGCGGCCAGAAAGACGATGTCCTCCAGGCGGACATTCTCGCAGTCGTTCATGCGCATGGCCCCGCCCGTGCGCAGGGTCAGAACCAGACGGTCGCCCACCTCGATCAACTCGTGCATCTGCGGGACGTAACCCATGACGAAGCGCCCCTGGCGCTCGTTGACAATCTCGACCGTGCGGGCGTAGAGATCGGGCACCCAGGGTTTCCAGCGCTGGCGGTCCGGCTCGAAGACATAGCCCTGGCGGTACAGGTCCCGGTCCTCCTCGCGCAGCCCCGGATAGCCCTCGCTGACCGTGAATTCGTACACCTTTCCATCCTCGGACCGGCCCGTGATCCGTCCCTGGATGAAGGGCAGCGGATCGTAGTCGATGGCGAACCCGCGCAGCACAATGTCCCGGCAGGAATGGAAGGACCAGCCGGTTCCCCGGTAATCCGAGAAAACCAGGGTGGTGTCCCTGCCCTCGATGGTCAGCCCTGTAGCCTTGGCCAGATTCAGCCGCCCCTCGATCCGCTGCCGCCCCGGCGGCAGAACGAGCGTTTTCGTTCCGTTCTTCACCGCCTCGTCGAGCAGTTCCTGCAAGTTCAGCACGTCCATGGCTCCGGCTCCGCAGGCAAAGGAAAGAATAACGGCAAGGAGAGACTTCACGAATCCACCTCCAAGATATTGCGCCAGATTACCGCTTGTCGGGGGTGCGGGGCACCACGTCGCAGGTTTCCATGTACCAGCGCAGGAGACGTTCCTTGAGCTGGAGACGGACCTCGGCATAGGCGGGGTCGTCGATGCGGTTGGTGGTTTCCAGGGGATCGGCGACGAGGTCGTAGAGTTCGTCCTGCTCGTAGAGGCGCATGATGTACTTGTGGGTCTTGGTGCGGCACATGGCGGCCTTGGTGTGGTAGGGGCCGTCGTCGGTGATCTGCAGGCGGATGCGGGGGGAATAGAGGCCCGTTTTGACGACCCCCTGGGCCGAGACGCTTTCCCGCTCCATGGCCTGGGTTTCGCCCCGGCGGCGACCGCCCTCGCAGAAGGCCGCGTCCCGATGCTCGTCCCGCTCGCCCGCCAGAACCGGGAGCAGGCTCTTCCCGAAGGAGTCGTAGCCAGGATCGAGCCCGAGCAAATCGTACACCGTGGCGGTGAAGTCCACCAGCTCGACCAGGGCGTCGCTGACCCGGGGCCGCACCGGCACCGACTTGGGTGGCTTGACGATGAAGGGCACCCGGCTCAGGCAGTCCTCGAAGGTGTTCTGGGTTTTTTCGACCAGCCCGTAGTCGCCCGTGTAGTCCCCGTGGTCGGAGAAGAGGAAGACGGCGGAGTCGTCGAGCCGTCCGGTTTCCGCCAGGGTGTCCATGAGCAGGCCGAACTGATGATCGAGGCGGGCGCACATGCCGTAGTAGACGGCGCGCAGCTCGGTCCAGCGTTCCTCGGTCCAGCCCTGGAGGCCCTGGTTTTCGCAGATGCCCTTGAGGATGGATGGCTTGCCCTGCCAGTTCTCGGGATGATCGGCGCGGGCGGGGATGGCCTGGCGGTCGATCAGGCTGTACCAAGGCTCCTCGACGCAGTACGGGGGATGGGGGTAGCCGAGGGGAAGATAGATGCAGAGCGGCTGGTCGCCGTCGTAGGAACGCAGGAAATCGAGCGCCCCGAGGACCATGGCCCAGTCGCCGTCGCAGTAGATGGCGTCCTCGCCCTTGTCCAGCCTGCCCTTGTAGAAGCTGTAGAAATTGTCCCCGCCCGGCTCGCCGCGCCAGGCCTGCTGGCCGCCGTGATTGCCCTCGCGGGGCTGGCAGCCCCAGCGCCGGTAATCCTCGGGCTTGGGATGGAAACGGATGTCGCAGTAGGGCGCCATGCCCTCCTGGCCGGGGGTGAGGTCGTTCTTGCCGCCCCACCAGACGAAGTAGCCGTTGTCCTTGAGAATCTTGAGCAGGTTCGGCTCGTCCCGCTCGGGATGGAGCATGTGGTACATGGTCCGGTGCCCGCGCACATGGGGATACCAGCCGGTCATGAAGCTGCAACGGCTCGGAGTGCAGACCGTGTTCTGGCAGAAGGCGGCGGAGAAGGACACCGCCTCCTCGTGCACCAGCCGGTCCAGATTCGGGGTCACGGCGGCGGGATTGCCCATGTGCCCCATGACATCGCTGCGCCACTGGTCGGGATTGAAGATGATGATGTGCGGTTGCCTGGCCATGAAATCCCCCGTATGGTGAAGAGTCTGCCACACTATGCCGCCAAAAGTTTCACCCGACAAGATTCCAGCCCAGCAGGAACCTATGTTTCCAGCCGAAACCGACCGTCTCCGCCACCTCCGCCCGGTGCTCGAACTGCGCGCCCGGCTTTTCGCCGTCTGCCGCGCCTTCTTCGCCGAACGGGATTTTCTGGCGGTCGAGACGCCGGTGCGCCTGCCCGCCCCCGCCCTCGAGGACTACATCGAGGCCGAACCGTCCGGCGAGCAATGGCTGCGCACCTCGCCCGAGCTGCACATGAAACGCCTGCTGGCCGCAGGCTACGAGCGCATCTATCAGATCGGCCCCTGCTTCCGGCAGGGCGAACGGGGACGCCGCCATCTGCCCGAGTTCACCATGCTCGAATGGTACCGCCTCCACGCCGACCACGAAACCATTCTCGCCGACACCGTCGCTCTGCTCCGCCAAGCGCTGCAAGCGACCCTGGGAAAAACCGTCTGCCACTTCCGGGGGCAAGACATCGATTTCGGCGGCGACTGGGAACGGCTCAGCGTGGCGGAAGCCTTCGCCCGCCACGCCGGTCGCGATCTGGACGCGGCCATCGCCAGCGGCGAATTCGAGCGGGTGCTGGTCGAGCAGGTCGAGCCCCGGCTCGGCCAGGGACGCCCCACCGTCCTCGACGAGTATCCGCTGGCATGCAGCGGCCTCAGCCGCCCGCTTCCCGGGCGGCCCGACCGGGTCGAGCGCTGGGAACTCTACGTCGCCGGGCTGGAACTCGGCAATGCGTGCAGCGAACTCACCGACCCCGACGAGCAGGCCGCCCGCTTCGCCGCCTGCGCGGCGCTGCGCCAGCGGGAGAACCGTCCCGTCTATCCCCTCGACGAGGCGTTCATGGCGGCTCTGCGCCAAGGCATGCCCCCGGCGGCGGGAATCGCGATCGGCCTGGACCGCCTGGTCCTCATGCTGGCCGACCGCGACGATCTCGCCGACACCGTCGCCTTTCCCGAGGGCTGAGCCTCACAGCAGGGCGAGCACATTGGGCACGGTGGCCCCGGGGCTGACCTTGTACCAGGCTTCGGCCACGAGACCCTCCTCGTCGATCAGAAAAGACGAGCGGATGATGCCCATGTAAACCTGGCCGTACATGGTCTTCTCGCCCCACACGCCATAGGCGTCGGCCACCGCGTTGTGCTCGTCGGCCAGCAGGGGAAAGCCGAGATTGAACTTGGTGTCGAACTTCGCCTGCCGGTCGGGCGGGTCCGGGCTGATACCGATGGCGGCGACCCCGCGTTCGGCCAGTTGGCCGAGGGCGTCGCGCACCGCGCAGGACTGGGTGGTGCAGCCGGGCGTGTCCGCCTTGGGATAGAAGTAGACCAGCACCTTGCGCCCGGCATAGTCGCTCAGGGACACTTCCTTGCCGCTCTGGTCGGGCAAGGTGAAATCGGGAGCCTTCTGACCCTTTTGCAGCGTGCTCATCGTCGGATTTCCTTCGCTACCAGTTGGATTCCAGGTCCTCTTCGGGGGCGGGTTTGGGTTCGTCGAGCAGCCGCCGGATGTCCTCGCGGAGCCGTTCCGGCGGGGTGGTCGGGGCGTAGCGCTGCACGGGCTCGCCCCGGCGGTTCACCAGGAATTTGGTGAAATTCCATTTGATCGAGCGGATGCCGAGCAGACCGGGCTGCTTCTCGGTGAGAAAGCCAAACAGGGGATGGGCGTGGGGACCGTTCACGTCGATTTTGGCGAAGACCGGGAAAGTCACGTCATAGGTGAGCTTGCAGAAGGTCTGGATTTCCTCGTCCCCGCCCGGTTCCTGATTCCCGAACTGGTTGCAGGGGAAAGCGAGGACGACAAACTCGTCCGGCCCGAACTCCTGGTACAGGCGCTCCAGCCCCTCGTACTGCGGGGTGAAACCGCATTTGCTGGCCACGTTCACAACCAGCAGCACCTTGCCGGCGAAAACCTCGAGGCCGACGATTTCACCGCTGGCGGTGTGCAGTTCGTAGGAATATAGGTTACTCATTTCCTGCCCCTTGGTGAAAAGTGTGCAAGTAGGTTGACCGGGACGGACCCGAGGGGTTCCCGCGATTGGCAATCCGCCGGGAATCTTCTACATTCCCGAATAGGCTAGGCAGAGTTTGTCCCCGACTCACGGAAAGGCCGAGACCATGAAACCCATCGCCCTTCAGCTCTATACCCTGCGCGACCTCTGCAAGGAGGATTTCGTCCCCACTCTGGACAAGGTGGCCAAAATCGGCTATCACGCCGTCGAGTTCGCGGGTTTCCACGGCATGACTCCGGGCGAACTGCGCACGGTGCTGGACGATCTGGGTCTGGTGGTGTGCAGCGCCCACATGCCCATGCCCAACGACGCCAACGGGGCGGATATCATCGAGCAGTGCCAGACGCTGGGCGTGTCCCGCCTCATCACCGGCCCCGGCGGCCCGATCAAGACCTACGACGAAGTCATGGCCTGCGTCGAGAAGCAGCGCCGGGCCGTGGAACTGCTCAAGGGCAGCGGCATCGCCTTCGGCCTGCACAACCACTGGCAGGAGTTCGAGCCCCTGGCCGACGGCCGCCTGCCCGAGGACATCATGCTGCAGAACATCCCCGAGCTGTTCGCCGAACTCGATGTGTACTGGGTCACCGTCGCCGGCCAGGACCCGGTCGCGACCGTGAAGCGGCTCGGCAAACGCGCCCCCCTGCTGCACATCAAGGACGGTCTGGTCGAGCCCCGCCAGCCCATGAAGCCCATCGGCCAGGGCAAGCTCGACATGCCCGCGATCATCGGCGCCGCCAACAGCAAGATTCTCGAATACGTCATCGTCGAACTCGACTCCTGCGAGATTCCCCCGCTGGAAGCCGTCGAGCAAAGCTACAAGTATCTGGTCGGGAACGGGCTGGCCCGAGGCAATCGCGCCGTCTGACGCAGCCGCCCGCCCCGTCCGTTTGGGAGGCATGGCGATGAAGGCATACATCGGCACCGATCTCGAAGGCGTGGCGGGCGTCGTCACCTTCTACACCCAGACCTCGCCGGGCGGAACGGGCTACGAGGCGGCCAAACGCCTGCTCACCGGCGAGATCAACGCCGCCGTGGACGGGCTGCTCGCCGAGGGCGTCTCCGACATTCTCGTCTGCGACGGGCACGGTCCCGGCGCGGTCCACTACGAATCGCTCCACCCCGCCGCGAAGCTCCTGCACGGACGGCCCCTGGCCCCGCGCGACGTGCGCGACGCCGTCGTGCGCGAATACGACATCTGCCTGATGATCGGCCAGCACGCCCGCGCCGGCCAGCCCCTGGCCAACATGAACCACACCCAGAACAGCCAGTCGGTCGATTCCTACCACCTGAACGGCAAGCCCATCGGGGAGATCGCCCAGTTCGCCCTCTATCAGGGCGCGCTCGGCCTCCCTCTGGTCTTTCTCAGCGGCGACGAGGAAGCCTGCCGCGAGGCCGAGGAACTGATTCCCGGCATCCGGACCGCCGCCGTGAAACGGAGCCTCAGCCGCAACTCGGCCATCTCCCTCTCCCCCGCCAAGGCCCACGAACTGATTCGCGAGGGCGTGGCCGATGCCATCCGCCGCCAGCGCGAGAATCCCCTCTCCCCGCTCGCCTGGCCCGGCCCCTTCGTTCTGGAAAAACGTTTTTTCCACACGGACACCGCCGACGCCGCCGCCGACGCCCCCGGCGCCGAGCGCGTCGACGGCCAGACCGTCCGCCTGCGCGGCGACGACATCCGCGACCTCATCTACCGCTGAAAGGGCGGCCATGACCCTCAAGCAACGCATCCGCAACGGCGAGCCCCTTTTCATCGATTTCGTTTCGCTGACCATGAGCGAGGAGAAACTCGCCGCCCGCGCGGCGGAAAAGCCGGACCTGTTCTTCGTCGACTTGCAGCATGGCCCCTACACGGAGCCCCAGCTCGTCGCCTTCAGCGCCACCTGCGCCAAACTGGGCGTCCCCCCGCTCGTCCGCACCCGCCATCCCGAGCTGCACGCCATGCTCGGCAGCTATCTGGATTTCGGCGCGGGCGGCGTGCTGGTGCCGATGGTGGACGACGAACTGGTGGTCGAGCGTTCGCGGCGCGCCTTCTACTATCC
>LVAZ01000479.1 GCA_001603055.1 Victivallales bacterium Lenti_02 | reverse complement strand
GGCCGGCGAACCGGAGGGCGTCGAGTTCGTCATGACCGGCCTGCTGGCCGAGGAGCGCCGCGTGCGCGACGCGGCGGCGCTGGCTCTGGGCCGTCTGCCCGCCGAAACCGTCACCCCCCGCCTGCTCGCCCTGCTCGACCAGGCCCCCCCCGCCAAACAGGCCGACGTACTGCTCATGCTCGGCCGGATGCAGACCACCGGTGCCCTGCCCGCCTTGAAAACCCGTTTGACCAGCCCCGAGGAAAGCGTCCGCCAGGCCGCGATCACCGCCCTGGCCCAGGTGGCGGGCAAGGACTCGGTGGCGGAACTCGCCGTGCACCTGGACGGGGCCGATGCCGCCACCGCCACCGCCGCCCTGGCCGCCATTCCCGATCCCGCCGCCGGTCCCGCCCTCGTCGCCCAGACCAAAACCGCCCCGCCCCAGCGGGCCGCGAAACTGCTGGCCATCGTCGCCCAGCGGCTGGACAGCGAGGCCCCGGCCGTCCTCGCCCTGGCGGGCCACGCCGAGGCCGATGTCCGGCTGGCCGCGCTTCAGGCCCTGACCGTCCTCGCCGGTCCCGCCGAAATCCCCGGTCTGGCCGGCTTGGTCGCCAAAACCGAAGACCGCAAGGAGCGCGAAGCCGCCGCCAAGGCCCTGACCGCCGTCTGCCGCCGCACCACCGATCCCGCCCAAAGCGCCCCGCCCGTCCTCGCCGCCCTGCGCGAATCCGCCGGCGCGGGAACCCAGGCCCTGCTCGGCGTCCTTCCCGCCATCGGCGACGAAACCACCCTCGCCGCCGCCACCGCCGCCCGCGCCAACGAGGCGGACGACATCCGGCGCGAAGCCGTCCGCGCCCTCGCCGACTGGCCCAGCCCCGCCGCCATCCCCGTCCTCACCGAGATCGTCGCCCAGGACCAGGACACCGTCCGCTACGTCTTCGCCTTCCGCGGCCTCACCCGTCTCGTCGGCGGGCTCCCGCTGCCCACCGAACAGAAAATCGCCCGCTACGGCGAGATCATGGCGCTGACCCGCCGTCCCGACGAGAAGCGGCTGGTGCTCGGTGCCTTGGGCAATCTCCGCCACCGCGCCGCCTTCCCCCGGCTGCTGGAATACCTCGGGGACGCCGCCCTGGCCGATGACGCCGCCATCGCCGTCGTCGAACTCGCCAAAGCCGTCAAGGGCGAGGATGCCGTCGCCGCCCTCCAGCAGGTCCGCGCCAAGGTCCAGACCCCCGCCGTCCAGGAACGGGCCACCGCCGCCCTCAAGGAAGTCGCCGAGTTTGCCGGCTGCATCGGGGTGTGGGAGGCCTCCGGCCCCTACGCCAAGGACAATCTGGGCCACACGGGCCTCTATCCCATCGTCTTCCCGCCCGAGGAGCGCGAGGCCGAGGGCGTGGTCTGGCGCACCATCCAGGCCGACCGCCAGGACGGCCACGTCAACCTCATCCCCCTGTTCGGGGAGAGCAACCGCTGCGCCTACCTGCGGGTGAACCTCATCGTGCCCCAGACCACCGAGGCCCTGCTCGAAATCGGCAGCGACGACGGCGTGAAGGGCTGGCTGAACGGCAACGTCGTCCACGAGAACAACGTGCCCCGAGGCTTTGCCGCCTTCGAGGACAAGGTCCCCGTCACCCTGCTCGAAGGCACCAACACCCTGATGCTCAAGATCACCCAGGGCGGCGGCGGCTGGGAGGCCAACGCCCGCGTCCGCGCCGCCGACGGCACTCCCCTCCCCGGCCTCAACTTCGAGGTCGGTGCCCCGGTCTACCGCGACGCCCCGCCCCGCCGCCTCGCCGACGGCGCCCCCACCGCCGAGGAACTCGGCTGGCGCTTCGCCATCCAGTGCTGGAGCTTCAACCGCTTCACCTTCTTCGAGGCCGTGGACAAGGCCAGCCGCATGGGCGTCAAATACCTGGAAATGTACCCCGGCCAGATCGTGGACAAGCAGTTCGGCGAGGCCAAGACCGGGCCGGACCTGCCGCCCGCCGTGCAGGAGGCCGTCCTGGCCAAGCTCGCCGAGGCGGGCATCCGGGTGGTCAACTACGGCGTCACTGGCATTCCCGGCGACGAGGCCGGCCAGCGGCGGCTCTTCGCCTGGGCCAAGGCGATGGGCATCGAAACCATCTCCAGCGAACCGGACCCCGCCATCCTCCCCGCCATCGACGCGCTCTGCCAGGAGTACGGCATCAACCTCGCCCTCCACAACCATCCAAAACCCAGCCGCTACTGGAACCCGCAGACCGTGCTCGACGCCTGCCAGGGCCGCAGCCCGCGCATCGGTGCCTGCGCCGATACCGGTCACTGGATGCGCTCGGACATCCAGCCCATCGACGCCGTCCGCCTCCTCGAAGGTCGCCTCGTCACCTTCCACTTCAAGGATCTGAACAAGTTTGGCCAGGGTGCCCACGACGTGCCCTGGGGCACCGGCGAAGGCAAGATTCTCGACCTCCTGCGCGAACTCAAGCGCCAGGGTGTCAAGGCCGTCTTCTCCAGCGAATACGAGCACAACTGGGAGAAGAACGAGACCGACATCGCCGCCTGCGTCCGCAACTTCGAGGCCATGGCCCGGCAACTCCTGCTCGAGGAGGACGGCACCTGGCAGGTGCTGTTCAACATGCGCGACCTCGATTCCTTCATGAACAGCGGCGGCAGCGCCCCCGCCTGGCGCATCGACAACGGCGAACTGGTCATGACCGGGCGCGGCGGCGACATCTGGACCCGCGAGCGCTTCGCCAATTTCGTCCTCGAACTCGAATTCAAGACCACCGGCAACAGCGGCCTCTTCTTCCGTACTGCCAATCCCAAGGACCCCGTGCAGACCGGCATCGAGATGCAGGTGAACCGGCCCGCCAACCCCAGCCGCCACAGCGTCGGTGCCTTCTACGACCTCCAGGCACCCAAGGAAAACGCCGGCAACAACGACTGGAACCACGTCGTCCTCACCGCCAAGGACAACCTCCTCAGCGTCACCTTGAACGGCAAACCGGTGAACGAGATGGACCTCGACCGCTGGGACACCCCCGGCCAGAACCCCGACGGCTCGAAGAACAAGTTCGCCCGCGCCCTCAAGGACTTCGCCCGCGAAGGCCACATCGGCCTCCAGGACCACGGCGACCCCGTCCGCTACCGCAACATCCGCATCCGCCGCCTCGACTGAGCCGCTACCAGGTCACCTGGACCGACTGGCCGCGGAGCTGGGCGCTTTCCTCGGTGTACTGGTGCAGCTCGATGCGGTTGCCGTCCGGATCGCTCACCCAGGTCTGCCAGGAACTGTCGGCCCCGCGCTTCTTCTCGGTGTGGGCGACGCCCTTCGCGTCGAAGCTGCGGATAGCCTCGTCGATATCATCGGTTTCGAGGCAGAAATGGACGATGCCCGTGTTTTTGGGCTCGATTCCCGGCCGCTCGAACATCTCGATGTAGTTGCTCGGCCCCACCTCCACATAGGCCCCGTGGAGCTTGTCGCCCTTGAGGAACTCGAACTTGCGCCGCAAACCCAGCACCCCCTCGTAGAACGCCAGGGAGGCATCGAGGTTCGCGACATGAAGGCACACATGGGCGAGGCGGGTAATCATGGCAGTCTCCGGAAGGCTATTTGAGCAACTGGCGGATGGTGAGGCGGATTTCGGGATCGGGGTGGTCGCGGTGCTTTTCGAGGACGGGGGCGGCCTGGTCGCCCAGAGCCTTGAGTTCCTCGTAGGCGGTCTTGCGGACGGCGGGGCCGGGATCGCCCAGGCGTTTCACCAGGTCCTCGACCTTGGCGGCCACGTCCGGCTCCACCTCCGTCGGTTTCTCCGGCGCCAGCTTCCAGCCCTGTTCGGTGGCCGTCTTCAGGAAAGTGTCTTCGGCGACCAACTCCACATGCCCGTCCACGAATAGAACGACGCGGGCTCCCTCGATGGGCACCGGCGTGGCCACGATGTAGCGCTCGCTCGGGTTCGGGATCGTGCCGAGCTTGCCGGGAACATGGTAGAGCCAGGGCATGGGCTTGCCGGTGGCGGGGTCCACGAAGTCAAGAACCGCCGCGTCGCCCAGATACTCGACAAGCTGCTTCAACTCCTTGGGAAAGGAACCCTGGTTGTCGTCGGGAAACATGGCCAGCGCCAAGCCAATATGTTTGAGTTTGTTCGTCATCCCCGTCTGTTTCCGGCGGGCCACGACCTCGGGCTCGACGTGATGGATTGCCCCGGATTTCGCTTCGAGCAACCGGGAAAAGTGCCATTCGTCGCCCACGGCGACCAGCCCGAAGGACAACACGACGTCGTCCACCACACCCATGACCTTGGCGGTGCCGGTCTCGCGGCCGCCGCCAACTTCCATGCCGCCGTAGGTCATTTGTTCGCAGAATTCGGCCACCCATTCCGCCGCCATCTGATCCTCGCCCTCGGCGCCGGCCACCAGCCCGATCATCTCCAGAACCGCCGCCAAGTCGCCCGACAACCGTTTGCGGAACGCGGCCAGGTCCCGCGCGCCGCCGAGGGTCTTGAGCCGCTCGAAGGCGTCCTTCGGGCTTTCCTTGGGCAGCAGGTTCCGGGGATCGCCTTCCAGTTGGGCGAAGGCGGCGAACGCCTGCCCGCGCCGGTCGGGATTGCGGGTGGCCTTGAGCAGGGTGGCCAGATCGGCTTTGGCCTTGTCGGCGTCCCCGGCCTTGCCGTGGGCAACGGCCCGCCAGAGCAGCGCCCGTTCGCGCAGATCCGCATCGGCCTGCCGGTGCTCGATCACCTTGGAGAAGGCCGCGACCGCGCCGGGATAGTCCTCGACCTCCAGTTTCCGCAGACCTTCCTGCAACAAGCCGAACAGCATGGCCATGACGGCCAGAGCGGAGGCGGCGGTCGTTTGCATCATGGCACGTCTCTCCCGGAGGTTGGTTCACTGATGTCGGGAATCTAGCCGCCCTACTCCGGCAACGCCATCGCTCAGAGCATGCTCCCGGCGGCGGCATGGCCAAGCAGGGCGGCCAGTTTCTGGCTGAGCAGCGCCAAATCCACCGGCTTGGTCACTAGATCGTAGGCCCCCTCCTGCCGGAGAATGGGCACATCGGGATGGTTCCCCGAACCGGAAATCAGCAAGACCGGCAGGTCCGGCCGGATATGGCGCAGGGCGCGGTGGGTCTCCAGGCCGCTCATCCCCGGCATGGAAACGTCCAGAATCACCCCGTCCACCGCGCCGGGCTCCCGGGCGAACTTCTCCAGGGCTTCGCGGCCGTCCGCGCAGTCGGCCACCTGGTAGCCGATCTGCTCGAGCTGGTCGCGGAGCAGAATCCGCAGCAGCGTCTCGTCGTCCACCAGCAGCAAGTGTCCCGAGCCGGGCACCGGATCGGCAGTGGCGGCGGGAATGGCGGCGCGGGCCAGGGGATTGGCGCAGAGGGGCAGGAAAATATGGAAGGTGCTGCCCATGCCCGGTTCGCTGTCCACGGCGATGGCGCCCGCATGGTCGATGACGGTGCCGTAGACGACCGCCAGCCCCAGGCCGGTTCCCTTGCCCAGCGGCTTGGTGGTGAAGAACGGCTCGAAAATCCGCTCGCGGGTGATGAGGTCCATGCCTTCGCCGGTATCGGACACCGACAGGCGGATGTACGAGCCGGGACCGAAACCGGATTCGTGGGACAGGGCGCCGCACGCCGCCTCGTCCAGCTCGACGCAGTCGGTGGCGAAGCCCAGGGTGCCGCCGTCCGTCATGGCGTCGCGGGCATTGAGGGCCAGATTCAGCATGGCGCTGCTGATCTGGCAGGGATCGCCAACCACCAGCGAGCGGGGCGCGGCGAACTGGCGGCTCACCCGGATGCGGCAGCCAACCGTCTGATCGAGCATGTCGAGGAATTCGTCCAGCACCTTGTGCAGATCGAACACCTCCCGCCGGGGCGAACCCTGGCGGGAAAAATCGAGCAGCTTCTGGGTCAGGTCAGATATGCGCTGGGCACCGTCGCGGAGGAGGTCGGCGTAGCGCTGGAGTTGCCGGGGGGTCAGGGTTCCCTTCTTGATGCTGTCCACGAAGAAGAAGACGCTGGCCAGTTGGTTGTTGAACTCGTGGGCCACGCCGCCCGCCAGTTGCCCGAGCCCCCGCATCCGCTCGGTGCGCTGGAGACGCAGTTGGAGCTGCTGGTATTCCTCCTCGGCCAGCTTGCGGGACGTGATGTCCGAGGCGGTGCCGTAGAGGCAGCGCTCCCCGCCGGACAGGACGGCGGACTGCAGTTCGAAACGAACCCAGAAAATATCCCCGCCCGGACCGAGGCAGCGGAATTCGTCGCTCACCACGGTTTCGCCGGCCAGCAGGCGGTCGATGGCCGCATGGGCGCGCGCCAGATCGGCGGGGTGGAGATAGCTGGCAAAACCGTCCCGGCCCCGGCGCAGCACCCGCTGGGGCTGGCGGAGAACCTCGGTCATCCGGGGCGAGACATAGGCCGACCGGATCGCGCCATCCCTCCCGACCCGGAAACTGAACACGCCCACCGGCAGGGAGCGGACCAGACGCTCGTACTCGGTCCGCGCCTCGGCCAGACGGCGCTCCATCAGCCGCCGCTCGGTGACATCACGGACGATGCAGCAGACCAGCCCCTCGCCGTGGGGGGTCAGGCGGGCCTCGAAATCCAGCTCGGCGCCATGCGCCGGCAGGCGGTATTCGATGGTCTGCATCCGTTGCGTCCCGAGCGCCTGGCGGATGACGGCGATCATGCGCTCGGCCAGACTGCCGGGCAGAATCTCGCGCACACTCCGGCCCAGGAACTGCTCGGGCGGGACGGCCAGCCACTCGGGCCGGGGAGCGGAACAGTCGAGTATCCGCCCTTCGCAGTCCGTGACGAAAAGCAAATCGGGCACCGCCCGCAGAAACATCTCGTTGCGCCGCTGGCTGGCGGCCAGGCTCGCCAGCAGCTCCTTCTGCTCGGTGACGTCCGACAGGGTGCCGGCCAGCCGCACGGGAACCCCGTCGGCGGAGCGCGCCGCCACCTGCCCGCAAACCTGGAGATGCCGCCACACGCCAGCCGCCGCCCGCAGACGCAGTTCCAGCCGGAACGAGCCGGAACGGCCTGCCGCCAGCTCGGCATGGGCCGCCTCCAGCGCCGGTAAATCCTCCGGATGGCACAGGCCGAACCAACCATTCAGAGGCATCGGCCGGGGATAGTCCGCCAGACTGTAGCCAAAACTGGCGTACCAGCCATCGCTCAGACACGACAGCCGTCCCGCCAAATCGTTCTCCCAAATACCATTGCAACCCGCCTCAAGCAAGGCGCGCTCGACGGTACCGGGCAAATCCAGACTCGATGGCAATGCCATACTCCGATATCCTGCATGTCGGGGACTCCGCAGCCAGTACGCAGCCGCGAAAACGTCCGCCACATCCCACATCCTACCACGCCGAAACCCAAGATCAACCCCGACGCCGAATTCTTCGGCGAAAAGGACCACAATTTTACTAACAATTACAACTCTGTGTCCCGGCCCCGGCGCGGTCGGGGTAGAAACCCCGCCGAAGCGCATTACTGTAAGGGTTTTTCCACCTTGGCGCGTGCAGGATCGCGAATACGCGGCGGACATGCGTCAAGCCTTCCGAAGCACCGGGCCCCGGCGCCCGGCGCGAACCGCAGCAAGGATGTTCCATTTGAAATCCGGTTTTCTCGCCAAGCTGAAGCGTCTCTTTGTCAAAACCACCGAGACGGCTGACAGCGCCCCCCCCGTCGCCTCCCCTCCTCCCTCTTCCCCCCCGCGTCCTGCCCGTCCCCCGGCCCCGCCCCGGGACCGTGAAC
>LVAZ01000478.1 GCA_001603055.1 Victivallales bacterium Lenti_02 | reverse complement strand
GCCGGGGAGGGCGACCGGCGCGGGGGTCGGGGCGGCGGTCTGGCGTGGGGGGACGAAGGCGGCATCGCCCGTATAGGGATTGGGGATGGCCTCGATGTCCTCGTCCACGCCCGAGTACCGGCGGCGGCTTTCCCGGCGGGCGGCGACCAGTTCGTCCTTGATCTGGGGCCGGGCCTCCGTCCAGGTGCCGTAGAAGGGCACGTTGAGATCGATCCAGGTGACCAGCCGGTCCCAGTCCTCGGCGGTCAGCTCGACCCCGTGGTGCCCCTTGCGGAGCAGTTGCACCAGCAGGCTGGTGGCGGCATGGAATTCGAGAGGAGTGAGGACATGGTAATCGCCCTCGGGACCGTTGCGGCGGACGAAGCGGGCCAGTTCGAGGTAGGACTTCGAGTAGCGGTTCTCGGCGGTGGGGAAGCCGATCAACTGGCCGTCGTCCACGAAATTGGGCCGTTCCTGGTCCTTGCCGTCGTGGCAGCCCACGCAGCGCCGGTCGAGGACGGGCTGGACTTCGCGCTGGAAGGCGAAGCCGCGGGTGGGGCCGTGCCAGGGCTTGAGGGGCATGGGCGGGCGCTGGGCGGCCAGGGTGGCCCGCGCGGGCGGCACCGAGTTCTGCTTCTCGTGGCAGCCCACGCAGGAGATGTTTTCGCCCGGCATGCCGGTGAACCAACTGCGCATCTGGGCCAGGGCCTTGCCGTCCCGATCAAGGGGCTGGATCGAGACCGGGGTGTTGGCGGGGATGGTGAAGGTCGCCGAGCCGTCGGCCAGCACCGGCACGGTGCCGAGCAGGCGGCGCACATCCCACGGCCCCTCGTAGCCGATCACGTTGTGCCCGCCCACGTTGCGGTAGGAGTACTCGTACTGGAAAATGCGCAGGGCCTTCACCGTGCCCTCGGGCACGCCGCGCATCCCCTCGCCCGCATGGACGTTCTGGATGTAGACATTGGCGTTCGGATTGCCGGGCTGGACCCGGTCGGCGACCAGGGGCGGCGCGGGCCGGGGCCGGAACGGGATCGGCTCCAGGCAGTGCCAGCCGGGAATGGACTTGACGAGGACCAGGTTGTCGAAGGTGTCCGCCAGATAGATGCCCCACGGGTCGCGGGGGGTGGGCTTGCAGGCCACCAGGAAGTAGGTGCCGTCCAGGGGCCAGGGATGGAGGAAGCGGGGCCAGACGTCGCGGATGAGGTCGTCCTTGGTGACCGCCTCGACCGGTTTGCCGTAGCCGGGGATGCGCTGGACCGCGCCGCTGGCCTCGTGGCGGTTGATGGCGGCGTCGAAGATCACCAGCTTGCCCGCGCGGGCCACGCCGTGGTGGCCGGAGACGATGGCCGCGAAGCGGGTGGGGGAGCCGGGAATCTGGCGCGCGTAGAAGATGCTGTTCGGCCAGTAGGAGTTGCTGCCGTAGAACTCCATCTGGTTGGTGCCGTCCGGGTTCATGTGCATGAGCACCCGCGAGAAGTAGTGGGCCGATTCGGTGTATTCCCAGCGGGTGTAGAGCACCCGCCCGTTGTCGAGCACGGAGGGATGCCAGTTGTTGTCCTGGTCGAAGCAGAGCCGCCGGATGCCGCCGCCGTCCGCGTTGGCCAGATGAATGTTGCCCACGTAGTCGCTGCCGGCCACGCAGGGGACCGCGTGGTAGCCCGCGTTCGAGACGAAGAGGAGGCGCCCGTCGGGCAGGTAGCAGGGGTCGTAGCTCTGGATTTCGGTGACGACCCGGCGGAAGCCGGAACCGTCGGCGCGGACTTCGCAGACGGTGCCGTTGGTGCTGAAGAGCATACGGTCGCCATCCCAGTGCAGGTCCACGTCGCCCACGAAGATGGGTTCCTCGGGGCGGAAGACGGTGGTTTCCGCCTCCGGTTCGCGCAGGTTGAAGGTGGCGATTTCGTTGGTCATGCGCCGCCCGTGCAGGTGGTCGTTGCCCTGCCAGTTGGCGGTGAGCCCCTCGGTGCCCTGGCGCTTGATGAAGAGGACGCGCTCGAAATCGAGCAGGGGGTTGGCCAGCAGCGCCTCGCGCTGCAGGGCCAGCCAGTCCTCGGTCAGTCTGGGCAGTTGGCCGAGGGCCTCCACGTCGTGCCGCTCGACGACGGCGGTGAACAGGGCGGCGGCGCGGGTCTCGAACTGGCCGATCCGGGCGGTGAATGCCGCGCCCCCGGGGTAGCGGTCGCCGTAGCGGGTCGAGAGATCGTCCACGGCCCGGCGCAGGGCGGCGAAATCCATGCCGTCGCGGACGTCGGCCACGTCTTCGGTGAGCCGGGAGAGATGGTAGAAACGGCGGACGGCGGCGAGTCCCGCCTCGTCCCGGCAGGCCTTGGCGAGGGGTTCGGCCTGGCTGCGGAAGGTGTCGATGCGGGTGGCGGCGAGATAGCGCTCGGCCAGGGCCCCCACGTCGCCGGGCGGCCAGGGCTCGGCCCAGACCCGGTCGGCCAGCTCCCAGTCGATCTCCTGCAAGCGCATGGGGTCGGGGAAGTCCTGGCGCAGCCGCCGCACGAAACCCTCGAATTCCAGGCGTTCCCGCGAGCCGGGCTGCGGCTGGGTCGAGAAATAGAAGCCATGCCCGCCGGTGAGGTTGTAGACCAGGAAGGTCAGCCGGTTCTCGCCCTGCTTGAGGGGCAGGGGCACGGTGTTCTGGTTGGGGCCGGGACCGCGCGGCACGTCGAGGGCGAATATCTGCTGGCCGTTGAGCAGGACCTTCATGCCGTCGTCGCTGCCGAAATAGCCGTTGATGGTCTGTTCCTTGGGCGAGCGGACGACGCGGGTGAGGAAGGTGGCCGCGTAGTTCGCGCCCTGGATCATGTGGACCTCGCCGTCCAGGAACTGGGGCGAGGCCTGCCAGGGCTTGCCGCCCACCGGCTTGGCCACGTCCACCGCGCCCTGCATGGGCGGGTAGACCGTGTCGAAATTCCGGTTGTCGGCGGGGAAGGGGCCGCTCAGGTACCAGACGCCCAGCTCCGTCCCCCCCGCGCCGGCCGTGAAGTCGGGCTGCTGCTGGGCGAACCGCGCTTCGAGCGCCAGGCGCAGGGTTTCCTGCCAGGTGTCCCGCTTGGCATACTGGGCCAGGGCGGGAAGGGCCAGGAGAACGGTCAGAAGGACCAGTCGTTTCGCCATGCGCATGAGATCGGCTCCGGGGGCTGAAGGAGAAGACGATGCGCAACCATAACCCCCTGCCGCAACGCCTGCAATCCACGCCGGCGGCGGCGATCTGCCGGAACTCACGGAACGCGCGAGCAAAACGCCTTCCGCCACCGCCCTGCAAACCCGGCGTGTGGAGCGCGGCGGTCCTCCACCGCACGGCGTTCCCGGGAACGCCGCGCTCCCGAGCGGCAATCCCGCGCGTCGGCAGCACCCCGCGCCCCGCGCCCGGGGACGGGCGCATCTCCAAGCGTCTGGCGATGGTGCAGGGCGTCTACGCCTGCTCCTTTCAATTCGTTCTGTTCTTCATTCCTCATTCTGCCTTCGGCAGTTCCCCCTCCCTTCCTTACTTGGCCACCGCTCCTCCCATCCAGTTGGTCTGGCCGGCGTAGAGCACCTTGCCGCCGACGTCGTAGATCATGATCCGCCGGCCCTGGTAGGTGTGCAGATTGTCGGCCCCGTGCGAAATCATGGTTGCGGGATTGGGGGTCAGGAAAATGGGGAACCGCAGGGACTGGCCGGGCTGGAGGGGGGGCAGGGGGGTCTGGGTATCAAGCCAGGTGGGGATCAGGGGCGGATGGGTGGCGCTGTCGCCCTGGGTGGAACCGTAGAGCAGCCAGAGGACACTGACATCGGTGGGCTTGTTGCTGGGGTTGGTGATTAGGACCTCGATGTGGGCCGGCTGGTCCTGGAAGGCCGGATCGGGCCAGAGGAAGGTGCCGCCCCCGCCGCCGGGCGGGTTGTTGACCACGTCCGTCATCTGGTCGATCCCGGCCCGCACGTACTCGGCCGGCACCCCGGTCTGGTCGGCCACGTAGCTGGCCACATAGTCCTTGCCCATCGAGCACAACTCGTTGTAGTTGGGCAGATCGGGGGGGATGCCCACGTACATGAGCCCGATCTTGAGGGCGGGGCCGGCAATGTCCTTGCAGGTGCTGTTGCCGCCGCAGATGCCGTCGACGAAGGTCGCCTGCAAGTCGCTCCACGCCTTCGACACCCAGTTCACCACATCCTCGATGGCGTTGAACGCGGCCCCCACGGCATCGCCGATGCCGCCGATGCCCTCGTCCCGCTTGGGCGACAGACGGACCTGCTGCCCGACCTTCCAGTTCATCATGTCGAGCACCATCTTCGGGCAGTTCGAGAGGACGATGAAGCGCTGGGATTGGTCGTCGGTGCTGAAATGCTTGGGAGGATGATACGCGAGAATCTTGACGGCGGGCAGGTTTTGCTGCGGCGGCTGGTCGCTGGCGGGAAGCGAACCGGGATAGATGGTCACGGCGGTGGGAGGCTTGCTCCGGATCGGCACATAGGCGGAGATGGCGATGGGCTGCCGCTGCGGCCCCAGCAGCACGAGGCGCACATAGTAGGAACGGTGCTCGGCGAAGGTGGCCATCTCTTTCGCGAAGGCCAATTGTTTGGGATTCAATGCCTTTCGCTGGATATTGGCCGGCAGGCCCGGCGCTGGCGCAATGGCCCGGGGCGCGGTCTTCCTGGTCGGCTGAACCTGCTGCACCGGCGGTTGCAGGCGGAATTCCTTGGGCAGATCATAGATGGGGCGGAAATCCACCACGAAGTAGGCGGGGTCGCCCGGTTTGCCGGGCAGTTCCTTCGCGGCACCCCGCGCGACGATGCCGGCGGGATACTGCCAGTTCTCCGTGCCGTAGGTCGTCGGCGTCTGCACCACCTGCCACTCCGCCGCCACCGGCCGGGCCAGCTTGCTGCTCCAGCGGAAGGGGACGAAAAGATGCGGGGCGCGCAGTTGGTCGTCCCTGAGAGTGAGCTGGGCGGCGAAGGGTATCTGGATTTCGCCGTTCTTGTAGGGAGTCTGGTTGGCGTCAACCAACAGATGAAGCCCCACTTCGAGCGTGGCGTCGAGCCGGAATTCCGCCAGACGGTTGGTCGGCTTCGCCTGCACGGCGGGCAAAGGCGTGACCCGGCGCACGGGGGGGGCGGCCAGCACGCCGCCCGCCAAGGCCAGCAACCCAAGGGAACGGACCAGAAGACTCGGGAGGGCGAAGGCACGCATGGCACAATCCTTCCTGGTTACGGGAGATGATTCGCCCCATCCCGGCCGCATCGCCGGGCGAATCCATGGCCCGTATTCACCATACGCGCCGCCGCCCCCCGATGCAACATTTTCAGCCAAGTCGTATGGAAGGGGAATCCGCCGCACCGGCGCTGTGTGCGTGCCAACCCCAGGCCGGAGTACGGAAGGTGGCCGGAGCATCCTGCTCCGGTCTGACGTTTGGCAGAAGTGGCGGCGCGACTGGTGCCGGAACTGGAGCGGGGGGCTTTGGTGGGAATCCGGAGCTGGAAGCTCCGGCCACCTTGCCATCTTCCCGGCCAACGACTCAGACAGGCATGGTGTTCCGTCCCAGCGATGCGCTCCGCGCCCGAGGACGGGCGCATCTCCAAACCGCTTTGCCAACCAAGCGCGGTCGGGGATCAGCGGCTCAGGAGGAACACCCGGGTAAACTTCCGGCGGCTGGCGTCGAGACGGCTCGCGCGAGGAGAACCAGAAAGTTTCAAGTCATAGACTTTTTGGTCGACCAAAGTGACGCTCACCCTGACAGCGGAAGGTAGCTCGCGGTAAAAGAGACTCCCAGGCAGCGGATTGACAAGATCGTCTTTAGAAAAGAAACTGATTGTGATATCTTCAACTCCATCGATTACCTCTAGTTCCTTTGCATTCGAACGGGAAAGCCAGCCTGGTGCAGAAACTGCATTGTTACCATAGAAATCCCAATCGCTATCCTTTGACCCGTCTTCTTTTTTTTCACTTACAACAGCCCGCACGATCCGAAAAACATCAACATCTGCCGGCGGATCAGTCGCGATTAATTGCCGTGAATAATGAACCTCGCAAATGTTAGGTCGACCATCAGGTGAAACAGCAAGTGACGGCATCATATTTTGCGGAACCATGCTAACCATACTCAGAAAAGGATTGGAGGTTCCAGCCGGAGTCGGATCACCGATCCAAAAACCAATTTCCTGTCCCGGCACCTTGCTGACCATGACCCCGCCGAGGTCTCGGTCTAGGAGATCGAAGAAGACCTGGGCATTCTCGTAGATGCGGGCGTTGCGCTCGGAGGCGCTCCAGAGGTTCTGGGAGCTGATAATGAAATGGAAGAGAAAACCCATCATGATCAGCAGCACGACCATGGCGGCCATGAGTTCGATCAGCGTGAAGTGTCGTTTATTCATCGTGCGGTTCCCACTCAGCGGTTGGGGTTGAACACTTCGAGACGGTAGCGAGCCTTCTGACGGCGATTGTAGGGCAACTGGGAAGGCCAGGAAATCTCGATATTGAGGACGGTGCCATAAGGGTAGTCAACTTCAACCCCATTTATATTTATTTTTTCTTGCCAGAGCGCCATCATCCCCTCGAAATCCATATATTCATCAGCAACGCCTCCCTTGGCCTCAATCCGGAAGCCTTCCTTGAAATTATTACTACTTTTCATAAACATATTTCCGGCGACTTCCACAAGGCCGGATGGAACACTTGCTTCGTAGTCACTTCCGGGAATCGGTTGTTGGTTTTTGATATGGTTAATTTTATCTGTCACCGTATCAGTTCCGCCGAATGCATGAATCCCCCCACTTTCAACGGCAGAAGTCCAAACAGTGCCAGAACTACGAATATAGTGTGCTAGGGAGTTGAGCATCTGCTCGGCGGCCATGGCCGAGTAGTTCTCGGCGATGGCGTCGCGGTTGGCGTTGGCACCGATGGGGAAGAGGGCCATCACGCTGACCAGACCGACGACGATCACGCCGAGGGCCAGCATCAGCTCGATGAGGTTGAAGTAGTGTCGTTTCATGGACGTGCGGTCCTTGGCTGCCTAGTACTGGTCGGGAGTTTCGATCTTAATCCGACCAGTAAAAATGTTGATCTCGATGTTGAACTGGTTGGCCGCCAACTTAGTGGCGGTTCCCGAGTCGCCCGGCGAACGGACAATCCAGGCGTCCTTAGTATAGGTGATCTGGGCTATGGTGGTGTGGGATTCGGTCATGTCGAGAACGCGGCCCGTCGGCGAGAACACGAGAGCGCGAATCCCAAGAACTTCAGTGGCACCGCTCAGCGATCCATCAAGGTCACTCAGGTCGTTCAGGGTAACCTTTTCAACTAGGCATTCGCCATTTGGTGTAGGCTCCGTAACGTTGAAACTTGCTCCATCTGCAATCCCTTTGTCCGTGTCCGCCTCGGCGATGACGGCACCACGGGGGACGTGGAGCCATTTCGCCCCTTCGACCCAGCCGGCGAAGGTGAAGGGGGAGGATGAGCCGGTGACATAAGCGGGCTTCATGGCGACATAGGAAAGTTCGTCGGGGAGCAAATTGTTGCCGGTACTGGTCGCTTTGATTTCGCCGGGCATTATGAGGGCGATGGTGCGCCGCTGGCTGATGGCGTGCTGGCGGGTGAGACGGAGCTGGGCGGCGACCAGCCGGGTGCCGGAGCGCACGGCGGAGCCGGAAGTCATCTTGACGAAGGAGGGGATGGCGATGGCCATCACGATGGCGGCGATGACGATCACGACCATCATCTCGACGAGGGTGAACCCCCGAAGGCGGGGCCGGGGCGTCGCTTTTCCGTGGGGTTTGGCCAGATTCGCGTTCATAGCACTCCTGCCGCTGGCGGCCATTGCATGTGTCTACATTCAGCATACCACCATTTCGTTCGCGGTGCAACTGCAAGAATGCGACGGCGGCGGCGGGTGGCCGTTTCCGCCCCGCTACGGCAGCGGGGGCGGGGGGAGCTGCGGTCCCAGCGACTCGAAATCCTGGAACCGGCGGGTCCGTTCCCGGACTTTGGCTTCGGTCACGGCCGCCTCGACGCGGGCGGACTCCAGACGCTGGCGCAGCCGGGCCAGGGTTTTCTGAATGCTGTCCAAATCCCTCTCCCAGTCCCGCAGGACGGTGCGCGCGCGGGAGTCGTTGATGATCTCGATGGTATTGTTCGGGGCGGCGCTGCCGGCATAGAAACGGCGTCCCGCGTAGTCGGTGGCGAAGGGCTGGCCGGCCAGGGGCAGGCGGGTGATCTGGTTTTCGTAGCGGAGGGCGAGGCAGAGGGAGCGGAGCTGGTTCTCCTGGCCGACGGCGAGATCAATCTCGCCCTCGAGGTCCGCCGCGAGCTGCTGGAGCCGGGCGAGGCGGACGGCGTCGTCGGTCTCGATTTTGCTGCGGGGGGCGAAATCCTCGGCGCGGCCGTCGAGGACCTGGCCGTTGGGCGTCCTCACCCGGAGCCAGCGGGAATGGCGCTCGTTGGGCTGGGCGAAGACCACTTCCTCCGGCTGGAGTTCGGCAATCAGGGTCTTGCCGTCGAACAACTGGGTTTTGGCGAGGACCAGATGGGGCTCGGCGTAGCGTCCGCCTCGGGTGATCTCGTAGAATCGGAAGCGCCGTTCCCGGATTTGGTATTCGATATCGGCGGCGGCGAGCCGGGCGAGGTCCTCGCGGCGCTCGTTGCCGGCCCGTTCCACCTGGGCGAGCAGGGTGTCGATCTCATCCTGCCAACGCCGGGCCTCGCGCCGGGCGCGGCTGGTGGCGATTTTGTCCGTGTAGCGGTATTC
>LVAZ01000477.1 GCA_001603055.1 Victivallales bacterium Lenti_02 | reverse complement strand
GACCAGTCCTGCGTGCCGCCGCTGCTCGCCCTGGCCGGCGGGGAGGGTGATGCCGCCGGTCTCGCCCGGGTCGCCCTGGCCCTGCTGCCCGACCGCGCCGCCGACCTGGTCCTCGTCGCCACGCTGGAGGACGAGAGCGCCCTGCCGGGCAAGCTGGCGGCGGTGAACGTCCTGACGGCCCGCGGCTGCACCGCCGCCACTCCCGCCCTGGCCGCGACCATCGCCCGCCGCGCCGACGCCGGGCTCGTCCGCGACTGCTGGCGCGCCCTGCGCGACCTCGCCCCCGGCGAGGACGCCGAGTTCGCCCGTCTCCTCGATCTGCTTCCCGCCGTCACCGCCGGCACCGAATTGCGCGAGGCCGAACGCACCCTCGCCGCCGTCGCCGACCGGTTCGCCGACGAGGCCGAGCGCGCCCGCCTGCTGCTCGCCACCCTGGAACAAACCTCCGGCGCGGCCAAGGGCACCGCCGTCGCCCTGGTCGGGCGCTTCCCCGCCGCCGCCTCGCTCGCCGCCCTCCAGGCCGCCCTCCGGGACCCCGAGGAAGCCGTCCGCTACGCCGCCGTCAAGGCCCTCATGGAATGGCCCGACGACGCCCCCGCCGCCAGCCTGCTCGATTTCGCGCGGGAAACGGGCAACGAGGCCCACCATGCGCTCGCCCTGCGCGGCTACGTCCGGCTGGTCAGCCTCGGGCCGCAGCCCGAGGCCGAACTCAAGCCGCGGCTCGCCGCCGCCCTCGCCGTCGCCCGCCGCGACGCCGAAAAGGAACTCATCACCGAGGCCGCCACCGCCCTGCGGGTGAGCGAACTCAAGGCCAAGGGCGGCAAACCCTACGAGCTGGTGCCCAAGGGCTTCGTCAAGGACGGCCTGGTCTACATCGACCGCGACTATGTCTTCGTCGAGGTGCCTTCCGTGCTGGCCAATGCGGACCTGATCAAGACCGCGATGGTGGACCGGGGCAGCACCGCGCCCGATCAGACCACGTTCCGCATCAGCCGCCCGGCCACCATCATCGTCTGCTACGACAACCGCGCCCGCACCCGGCCCGAGTGGCTCAAGGACTGGCAGAAGCTCGAGGGCAGCATCGCCACCACCGACCGCGCCTGCCGCCTCGATATCTACGTCAAGCGCTTTCCCGCCGGACTGGTCGAGATCAACGGCAACAGCCCCGTCCCCAACGTCAGCGCCAACCACATCCTCGGGGTCGCCGCCGCCCCTCTCCCCTGACATGATCCAGCCCAACATCCTCTGGATTCTCACCGACGAGCAGCGGGCGGACAGCCTGGGCTGCAACGGGGCACCCTGGGCCCGGACCCCGTGCCTGGACCGGCTGGCGGCCCAGGGGGTGAACTTCGCGGCGGCCTGCACCCCCAGCCCGGTCTGCGTCTCCGCCCGCGCCGCCATGCTGACCGGCCAGAGCAACCCCCGGCTCGGCGTCCTGAACAATCATCACCACCTGGCCCCCGAACGCGCCCGCTTCCTCACCCATGCCTTCGTGGAGAACGGCTACGCGGTGGCGAGTTTCGGCAAACACCACTACAACTGCCGGGAGGTGCGCGCCTTCCCCCTCGAGGGCGGCACCGTGCTGGACGACCGCGCGGGCTACAACGCCTATCGGGTGCCGGTGGACGAGGCGGCGGCGGGCGTGGTCTACTACCCGAGCGAATTCCGCCACTGGATTCTGGCCGGCCGTTTCCCCGGCGGCGTCGCCGACACCGCCGAGGCCAAAAACGCCGCCCTCGCCCTCGCCTGGCTGGAACAGCGAGACCCCGCCCGGCCGTTTTTCCTGCGCCTCAGCCTCAACGCGCCCCACACCCCGGTCCTCGCCCCCGCCCCCTACGACACCAGCATCGATCCCGCGTCCATCGATCTGCCCATCGACGGCCCGGACGACCTGGACCTGCCCGCGCCCGTCCGCGAGAATCTGCTCGGGAAAGCGGGAACCGGGTGCCTGACCCGCGCGCAGATTCTCCGGCTCCGCCAGGTCTACTACGGCCGGGTCGCCTTTCTCGACGAGGTGCTCCGCCAATTTCTCGAACGGGCGGCGGACATGGGCGCCCTCGACCATACCTACATCGTCTTCGCCGCCGACCATGGCTGCCATCTCGCCGACCACGGCTTCGTGCAGAAGCAGAGCTTCTACGAGGCCTCCGTGCGCGTGCCCTTCCTCTTCGCCGGCCCCGGCATCGCTCCGGGCACCGTGCGCACCCCCGTCAGCATCGGCAGTATCCTGCCGACCTGCCTGGAGCTGGCCGGGATCGACATCCCGCTACCCACCGACTTCCCCAGCCTGGCCCCCGCCCTCCGGAACGGCACCGAACCGAGCCCCGAACCGGTGTTTTCCGACCTCGATTTCGGCATCTGGGGCTACCGCGACGGCGACCGCTACGCGATGGTCCGCGAGGGCGACTGGAAACTGGCCCTGTTCCGGGACCCGCAGGACAAAACCCGCTTTCCCGAGGACGACGGCAGCATGCTCCACCACCTGGCCGACGACCCCGGCGAACGGGTCAACCTCGCCTCCCGCCCCGAGCACCGCGCCACCCTCCACCGTCTACTTGAACGGATCGACACGCGCGACCGGGCGCTGGCGCTGGGCTGACGGAACCGCCAACCGAATTTCCCGCAGGGGCGCAGGGGGGCAGCGGCGGGACCGTCTTTGAAAAGTTGCCCCCCGCCGACGAATCGCCGGCGGGGGACGGATTCCCTATCAGAGAAAGCCTTGCTGGGGGGATTATTGCTGGCGGCGTTCCCGTTCTCTGCCGCCGGGCCGTTCCCGGTCGCCCGGCTCCCTGCCGTCCCGGCGTTCCGGCCGCGCCTCGTTCTGCGGGCCGCGCCGTTCCGGCCCGCCCGGTCCACCGCCCGGCCCCATGCCCATGCGCTGCATGGTCTGCCGCTGCATCTCCTGATGGTAGCGGACGGCCTTCTTCAGACTGGCCATCTCGGCCTCGTCGAACACGCCGTCGCCGTTCTCGTCGAAGATTTTCAGCACGGTGGCGTTGCGCTCCTCGAATTCGGCCATGACCCGGTCCACGATGGCGTTGGCCTCCTCGCCGTTCAGCTCGCCGTCCTGGTTGGTGTCGAAGGCGGCCATGAAGGCGGGCATCTGCACATCCGGATTCTGGGCCTGGCGCTCCTTGAACATTTCGAGCTGGCGGCGGGCCATCTCGATCCGGCGCTCGGCCTCGGCGCGGGCCTCCTGCTCGTCGACGATGCCGTCGCCGTTGGCGTCGGGGTCCGCGAGCTGGGGACCGCGCTGGCCGTCGCGCCCGGGCTGGCCGGGCTGGCCGCCGCGCGGCTGCTTCGCCTGGGCGGCGAAGGCCTTCTGGGCCTCGGCCTGCTCGTCGGCGGAGAGGCGGAAATCGCCGTCCTTGTCGAACCGTTTGAGCATGGCCAGGGGGTCTCTGCCGCCGCCGTGCTCGGCGAGCTGGTTCTTCATCCGGGCCTGCTCCTCGTCGTCGAGAATGCCGTCGCCGTTGGCGTCGAAGCGCTTGACCAAGGTTTCGAGGCTCTTCGTCACCTGTTCGAGGCGGGCCTTGCCGTACTGGGCGGCCTCCTCGTCGTCGACCACGCCGTCCCCGTTCAGGTCGGGTTCCGGCATGTCGCCCCTGCCGCCCTCGGGTTGCTGGCGCTGGCCTTCGGGACGGGGGCGCTGGCCTTCGGGACGGGGGCGCTGGCCTTCGGGTTGCTGGCGCTGGCCTTCGGGACGGGGGCGTTTGCCTTCGGGTTGGGCCTGGGCCGCGAGGGCCAGGGAGACGAGCAGAACCAGAGCGGAACGAATCCAGCGTTGCATGGCGAGGCCTCCTTGATGGATTGGCGTTGGGGGAAAAACCGCATCCCGACGGGCGGGCGCTGACCGGAAAACGCCGCGGGCGGCGGCTTATTGTGTGCGAATGCGGCAACCGGGGAGCAAGGTTTCTTGCCGGTTCCCCCGCTTCCGGCTATCTTGCGACGGAAACCCACCCGTTCATAGGCGGACCCATGCCCCGTCCCTTCTCGCTGCTCGTCAAGCCCGCTTCGGCCGACTGCAATCTGCGCTGCCGCTATTGCTTCTACCTCGATCACTGCTCCTTCTATGCCGGGGAGAAGCGGCACCGGATGAGCGACGCCACCCTGGCCGCGATGGTCCGGGCCTACATGGGCACCGAGCAGCCCTCCTACCAGTTCGGCTGGCAGGGCGGCGAGCCGACCCTGATGGGGGTGGACTTTTTCCGGCGGGTGGTCGAGTACCAGCAGCGCTTCGGGCGCAACGGGGCCAATGTGGCCAACGGGCTCCAGACCAACGCCACCCTGCTCACCCCGGAGCTGGCCCGCCATCTGGCCGACTATCATTTCCTCACCGGCGTCAGCCTCGACGGTCCCCGCCATCTGCACGACAAGTACCGGCTCACGGCGGCGGGCGGGGGCTCCCACGACGATGTCATGCGGGGCATCGCCACCCTGCGCGAGCATCAGGCCGAGTTCAACATCCTGACCCTGGTGAGCGAGGCCAACGCCAAGGAGCCGGTGCAGGTCTACCACTACCTCTGCGACCACGGTTTTCTCTTCCACCAGTACATCCCCTGCGTCGAACCGGACGCGGACCGCCGCCTGCTGCCCTTCTCGACCAGCAGCGAGGAATGGGGCGAGTTCCTCTGCCGCCTGTTCGACGAATGGTACCGGCACGACACCCGCCGGGTGTCGGTGCGGCTGTTCGACGCCGTGCTCGCCCTGCTGGTGGACGGGGTGCGCAACATGTGCCCGATGGGTCAGGATTGCCGCCAGTATTTCGTGGTCGAGTACAACGGCGACGTCTATCCCTGCGACTTCTTCGTCGAGCGCCGTCTCCTGCTCGGGAACGTGGCCACCGACGCCTTCGAGGCGATGCAGGATTCCCCCGCCTACGCCAGCTTCGGCCGCCAAAAGTCCTGCTGGAACGAAACCTGCGGCACCTGCGACTACGCCTGGATATGCCAGGGCGACTGTCTCAAGCACCGACTCTGCGCAGGAGGCGGCGACCCCCGTCGGCTGAGCGACCTCTGCGCGGGCTGGAAACTGTTCTACGCCCATACTCTCGATCGCTTCCAGAACTTGGCCGCGCAGGTGCGCGAGGAACGCCGGCGCGACGCCATGCGGCAGCGTCGGGCGGCCGGCCAGCCCCCTCCCGGACGCAACGACCCCTGTCCGTGCGGCAGCGGGCGAAAATTCAAGAAGTGCTGTGGCAGCAACTTGTGACAACTCTCCGAACCCGCTGCGGGCAGTAGCGGCCCTGGTTTCCCGGCGGAGCCGCCGGGCGAGGCTGTGGCTTGCGCTGGCCGCGCTGGCCGTGCTGGCCCTGGCCGCGCTCTGGCCCGCCGTCGGGGGGATTCCCCGGCTCCGCCGCGCCTACCGCCGCCTCCAGGCCAACCCCGCCCGCTACGAGCCCATCATCCGGGAGGCCGCCAAGCGGCACGGCGTCTCCCCCGCCTTCGTCAAAGCCGTCATCTGGACGGAGAGCCGTTTCGTGCCCGACACGGTCGGCGGCAAGGGCGAGGCGGGGCTCATGCAGGTGACCGAGGGGGCGATCCGCGAGTGGGCCGACGCCCATCAGCGCCCGCTCCCCGCCCGCCCGCTCTGGTTCGATCCCCGCCTGAACATCGAGATCGGGACCTGGTATCTGGGCCGCGCCATGAACCGATGGCGCGACTACGAGTCTATGGAAGTGCTGGCTCTTTCCGAATACAACGCCGGCCGGAGCCGAGCCCTGAAATGGGCCCCGGCAGACCCCCGGGACGAACTTCCGCCCGAGGCGGTTATCTTCCCGAGCACCAGGGCTTATATTACCCAGATATTGGCGAAAACCAGGTACTATGAACAAACCGAGGCAAGTGAATAGCAAGCGCGTAACGGCACTTTTGACGCTCCTCCAGGACGACGACGTGAAGATCGCGTCGCTCGCCATGGAGCAGTTGCTGGATTTGGGACACGAGACCGACGAGGCCATCGCCGAGCATCAGGAGTCCCAGGACCCCCAGCTCCGCCAGCGCATCCACCAGTTGAGCAGCATCCTGCTCCGGCGGCGGCGGCGCGAGGAGTTCCTCCGCGCCCTCGGCGAAGGCAGCCTCACGCTCTGGCGCGGCCTCGTGGCCATCAATGTGCTTTCCGACCCCTCGGTGAACGTCGATTTCATCGACCGGGAGACGGAGGCGCTGGCCAAGGCCATCGCCGGCGGGGAGCCGAGCGCCGCCCAGGTGGCCAAGCTGATGAAGGACCGCGAACTGCGGGTCCCCTCCGAGGAAATCCTCGACATGGACCTGTATCTGCTGGACCGGGTCCTCGAGGAGGGCTACGGCAGCGCGGCCCTGCTCTGCGCCATCGCCCAGCAGGCGGCCGGCGAGAACTGGCCCGCCACCATCGTCATGCGCAACGGCCGGTTCTGCCTGCTCGATGGCGAACACACCCTGGTCGAGCCCACCGAAGGCTGGCGCCTCACCAAGCTGAGCGCCGACGAGCGGGTCCACCCGTGCAGCATCAAGGACTCGCTGCTGGCGGTCCTCACCCAGCTCTTCCTGGTCTCGCTGGTCGACGGCAGTCTGCGCGAGCTGTACCATTTCGGCTCGCTGCTCGCCGCCCTCAACCGGACCGGGCTGGACGCGCTTCCCTACCCCCTCGGCAAGGAAGACAGCCCCCAGGTCCGCATCGGCGAACGCTAGCCCATGAAGAGGCCGCCGTCCACGCTGACGACCTGGCCGGTGATGTAGTCGGCCGCGTCGGAGGCGAGGAAGGCCACCAGTTCGGCCACGTCCTCGGGACGGCCGAAGCGGCGCACCGGGATTTCCTTGACGAGGTCGGCCCGCTTGCGCTCGTTGATCCCCGCCGTCATGGCGGTGTCCACGAAGCCGGGACTGACGGCGTTGACGCGGATGCCGACGCCGGCCAGCTCGCGGGCGACGGAGCGGGTGAAGCCCACCAGGCCCTCCTTGGCGGCGGCGTAGTTGGCGCGGTTGGCGGAGCCCATGCGGCCGGCGTCGCTGGTGAGGTTGACGATGCGGCCCCAGCGGCCGCGGGCCATGGTCATGGCGGCGGCGCGGGTGAGGTAGAAGGGCGCGCTCAGATTCACCGCGAGGGCCGTCTGCCACTGTTCGTCGGACATGAAGGAGACGACGCCGTCGGCGAGAATGCCCGCGTTGTTCACCAGGATGTCGAGCCGCCCGAAACGGGCGACGGTGGCCTCGACGAGGGCCTTGGCCTGGGCGGGGTCGGCGAGGTCGGCGGCCTGGAGGGCGGCTTCGCCCCCGGCGGCGGTGATCGCGTCGGCCACGGCCCGGGCGGCGGCGGCGTTGCCGCGATAGTGGAGCATGACCCGGACGCCGTTGGCGGCGAGTTTGCGGGCGATGGCGGCGCCGATGCCGCCGCTGGCGCCGGTGACCAGGGCCACCCGCTCGCCGGGCGTCGCCGACACCGGCGGGGCCGGTTCGGGCGCGGGGACGATGATCTGGCGCTGGGCGAGGTAGTCCTGCACGTCCTGGCGGTGGATGATGCTCTTGCCGCAGGCGGCGGCGACCGCGTCCAGGTCCACGTCGTGCTGCTTGGCGAGCAGACGGGCGGCGGGGGCGGCCTTGTAGGCGGGTTTCGCCGGCTCGGGCTCGGGGACGACGGTCTGGCGCTGGGCGAGGTAGTCCTGGATGTCCTGGCGGTGG
>LVAZ01000476.1 GCA_001603055.1 Victivallales bacterium Lenti_02 | reverse complement strand
CGAGGGCATGACCCGCTACGACATCAACGACCATCTCGGCTACGCCGTGTGGAGCGCGGACGGGGTGGACTGGTCCGCGCCCCGTTCGCTTGAAGGCACCTACGGGCACTACATCTGGCGCGCCGCCGCGCGGGATGGCGTGGCCTATCTCTGCGCCCGCCGCCGCCATGATTTCGCGCACGGGGTGGGCGGGGCCGAAGGCGGCGCGGTCACCGAGGCCGCCCTGCTGGCCAGCGCGGACGGCCTGGTCTGGCATTTCCACAGCCTGATCCGCGAGCATTACGGCGACGAGACCGCCCTGCTTTTCGCCGGGGATGGCGAACTGCTCGCCCTGGCGCGGACCCTGAACGGCGGCGGCAACGCCCGGTTCTGCCGCAGCCAGCCGCCCTACACCGTCTGGCAGCGCCGGGAATTGGACCGCTATGTGGGCGGTCCCATGCTGGCGGCCTGGGACGGGCTGCTGTTGGCCGGCGGTCGTCGGCAGTTGCCGGGGGAAGCGCCGGTGACCATGCTCTACTGGCTGGTGGACGGGGAGTTGCGCGAGGCCCTCGAACTGCCCAGCGGCGGGGACAATTCCTACACCGGCTTCGTGCCCCTGGCCGGCAAGCAGGGCTTGGTGTCCTACTACTCGACCCACGAAACCGCCGCCGTGCCCGGCACCCACATCTATCTCGCCCGGATCGAACGGACCGACGGCTGAGCGCCGGAAGCAATCCGGGCAGGAAGCCGGTTTGGTTTGCCGGGAGGCCGGGCAAGCATAAGCCCCGCGTTAGTGGCTCCGGATTCCACTGGGTCCACTGAGTCCACTATCCAGGCTCAGCCGACCGCCAGGAAGGGGCGGGAGCGGTCGGGGCCGAGGGTTTCCCGATGGCCGCATTTGCGCAGGAAATGGCGGTGGAAGGAGAGGTCGTCGGACAGCTCGGGGTGGAAGACCGTGGCCAGGGCCTGGTCGGTCTCGGCGGCGGCGATGTAGCCGCCGATTTCCAGCAGAATCCGGGCCGGGGGATCGGCGCGGCGAATCTGCGGGGCGCGGATGAACACCAGCGGGATCGGCGCGGCGGCCACGGCGGGCACCGCCGCCGTGGTCCGGAAACTGTCGAGCTGCGAACCGAAGGCGTTGCGGGCGACCGCAATCGGCATGAGGGAGAGGTGGGGGGACTCGCCCACCACCTCGTCGGCCAGCAGAATGGCCCCGGCGCAGGTGCCCCAGACCACCAGCCCGTCCTCGCGGAAGGCGCGGACGATGGCGGGGCCGAGGCCGGTCAGCTTCAGCAGCCGTCCCAGGCAGGTGCTTTCCCCGCCGGGGAGAATCAGGCCGCGCAGACCGGCCAGGCTCTCGACCGTGCGCACTTCGCGGGCGGCGACGCCGAGCGCCGCCAGATGCTGGCGATGCTCGACGACTCCGCCCTGAAGCGCCAGAATGCCGATTCCGGTTGGCTCGCTCATGCTACCAGCCGCGCTCGGCCATGCGCTGGGTCTCGGGAATGGTGCCGATTTCGATGCCGGGCATGGGTTCGCCCAGGTTCATCGAGGCAGCGAGGACCTTCTGCGGGTCGTTGTAGTTGGCGACGGCCTCGACGATGGCGCGGGCGCGCCGCTTGGGATCGCCGCTCTTGAAGATGCCGGAGCCCACGAACACGCCGTCGCAGCCCATCTGCATCATCAGGGCCGCGTCGGCCGGCGTGGCGATGCCGCCCGCCGCGAAGTTCACCACCGGCAGACGGCCGAGTGAGCGCACCTTGGCGGCCAGGTCCATCGAGAAGCCGTGGGTCTTGGCGTAGGGCACCACTTCCTCGGCGGGGAGGTTCTGCAGTTCGCGGATTTCGCGGTTCATGGCGCGCATGTGGCGCACGGCCTCGACCACGTTGCCCGTGCCCGCCTCGCCCTTGGTGCGGATCATGGCCGCGCCCTCGGCGATCCGACGCAGGGCCTCGCCCAGATTCCGGGCGCCGCAGACGAAGGGAATCTTGAAGGCGTGCTTGTCGATGTGGCATTCCTCGTCGGCCGGGGTGAGCACTTCGCTCTCGTCGATGTAGTCGATGCCGAGGGCTTCGAGCAGTTGGGCCTCGACCCAGTGGCCGATGCGGGCCTTGGCCATCACCGGGATGCTCACCGCTTCCTTGATCGCCTGGATCATCTCCGGCGCGGACATGCGGGCGACCCCGCCCTGAGACCGGATTTCCGAGGGCACCCGTTCGAGGGCCATCACCGAAACCGCGCCCGCGTCCTCGGCGATCTTGGCCTGCTCGACGTTGGTCACGTCCATAATCACGCCGCCCTTCAGCATCTGGGCGAGCTGCACATTCAGTTGATACCGGTCGTCGCTCATGGCTATAGCCTCCATTGTTGGCAGGGGATTTTGTCGCTGGGTCCGCGAAAACGTGCCGCAGACCGCGATTTGCTCGAAATCAGAGTATATTGACATATGGCACAAGCGCAAGAAAACCCCTCCTCCTATCTGATTGAACTAGCGCATTTGCGCCGGGACGGCGAGGTGCCGCTTTACGTGCAGATGGCGGAACGGCTGGCGCGGGCGATTGCCGAGGGCGAGCTGAAACCGGGCGAACGGCTGCCCGCCGGACGCGATCTGGCCAAGCTCGCGGGCACCACGCCGGTGACGGTGAGCCAGGCCTTCCGGCGCCTGCGGGACAAGGGGCTGGCGGTGTCCCGGGTCGGCAGCGGCACCTATGTGGCCGGCATGGCTGCGCCGCAGGCCGCGCCCGCCGCGATTCCCGATTTCATCCATTGCGACCGGCGCGAGCCGCCCGCCTCCCTCTTTCCCACCGAGGTCGTCCGGCGGATCATGGACCGGATTCTGGACGAGGAGGGGGGCGAGGCCTTCGCCTACGGCGAGCCCGGCGGCTACGGGCCGCTGCGCGAGGTTCTGCTCGCCCAGCTCGTGGACGAGGGTTTCGCCACCGCCAACCGGGACCTGGTCGTCTTCAGCGGCGCCCAGCAGGCGCTCAGTCTGCTGCTGCGCAGCCATGTCCAGCCCGGCGACCGGGTACTGGTCGAGCGCCCCACCTATCCGGGGATGCTGCGCCTGCTCGAACGGACCGGGGCCCGGGTCGAGATGGTGGACACCGGTCCCGGCGGGCCGGACCCGGAACGGATCGGGCAGCTTCTCCGTTTCCGCCCGGTGCGGCTGTTCTACACCATGCCCCTGTACCACAATCCCACCGGGGTCTGCTGGTCGCCGGACCGGCAGCGGCACATCGCCCGGCTCTGCGAGGAGAACGGGGTCACCCTGGTCGAGGACGACGCGCTCGGGGTGCTCGACTACGGGGCCGGACGGCAGCGTCCCCCGAGCGTGACCGTGCCCGCCTGCCGCAGCACGGTCCACATCCGCAGTTTCTCGCTGCTGCTCATGCCCGGCTTCCGCCTGGGCTTCTGCCTGGCCCCGCGCGATCTCGCCAACTCCCTCAAACGGGCCAAGGAGCAGGCCGACCTGCTCAGCTCGGGATTCTTCCAGCGCGTCCTCTGCCGGATCATCTCCGAAGGCCACCTCAAACGCCATCTGGCCGTCATCGAGCCCTACTACCGCGACCTCTTCCAGCAGGCCTTGGCGGTGGCGAAACAAACCCTCGAACCCGCCGGCTTCGCCATCTGCCCGCCCCTCGGCGGCCCGAGTCTCTGGTGCCGTCTCCCCGCGGGAATCGCCCCCGCCGCCTTCCAGCGCGCCTGCATCCGCCAAGGCGTCGGCATCCGTCCCGGCGCGGGCTACGCCCTCGACGAGGCCACCGCCGACAGTTTCGCCCTCGAATTCGGCCACCTTCCCCCCCGCCATTTCGCCGCCGCCTGCGAACGCCTCCGCGCCGCCGGCGCAAACCCCGGAGCGGGGTGAGGACCTCGCGGAGACACGCAAGAAAGAGGCTTTTCGCCCGAACCAAGGCAAGACGAAAATTCCGCAGGCAAAAGAAACCGATGCCGATTCCGATGGCGATGGCGATGCCGATAGCGATGCCGATGCCGATAGCGATGCCGATTCCGATAGCGATGCCGATTCCGATAGTGGTGCCGATTCCGATAGCGGTGCCGATGGCGATAGCGAAAGCGATAGCGACGGGGGAGAGGGGCTATCGGGTGGCCAGGGACATGAGGGTGTAGGCTAGTTTGGCGGCGGTGAATTCGGCGTGGTGGAGGCCGGGGACGGGGGCCAGCTCGACGATGTCGAGGCCGATGATGCGGCGACCGGCGGCGACGCGGCGGAGGAGCTGGATCATGGGCCACCAGAGCAGGCCGCCGGGTTCGGGGGTGCCGGTGGCGGGCATGAGCGAGGCGTCGAAGCCGTCCACGTCGACGGTGATGTAGAGCTGGTCGGGGAAATCGGCGGGGAGGGGCTGGTCGGGGATGCCCTCGAGGGCGAGCTGCTCGGCGTCGATATGGTGGATCGAGAGTTCGCGGCGGAGCTTGGCCTCGGGTTCGGAGAGGCTGCGGACGGCGAACTGGGCGATGGGGAGGCCGAGTTCGAGGATGCGGCGCATGACGGAGGCGTGGCTCCAGACGCTGCCCAGATAGCTTTCCCGGAGGTCGGCGTGGGCGTCGATCTGAACCACGCCCAGATTGGTGCCGAAATGTTCGGCGGCGGCGCGGACGGCGCCGAAGGTGACGGTGTGCTCGCCGCCGAGGACGAAGGGGACGGCCCCGGCCTGGAAGGCGGCGGCGGCGGCGGCGTGGATGCGGTCCATGACGGTTTCGGGCGTTCCGTCCACGGTGACGGGGGCGGTGGTGTGGATGCCGGCCTGGCCGGGGCAGCCGGTGCCGTCGAAGGCTTCGAGTTCCTGGGAGGCGCGGAGGATGGCGGCGGGTCCGGCGGCGGTGCCGTGGCC